>JAAXXA010000009.1:5307-17293 GCA_013334735.1 Bacteroidota bacterium | reverse complement strand
GGCATGGACTGAAATTTATGAGATTTTAAAATGATATATAGTAAAAGTTCTTAAGTTAGGGACTAAAGACCCCGAATTCATTGAGTTTTATTATAACCCCGCCTTTAGCTTCGGCTACGCTCAGCTACCAAATGGCGGGGTTATAAAAAACCCTTGCTAACAAAGGGCTTTAGCCCATAGAAACAGGAATTATCGAACTATTACTTTATAATATTTTCAATGAAAAGTCTTTGGGATGGGGAATATTTTATACTATTGCAGATAAAGTAATCACAGCAAATTAATAAACGGTTTTTGGACAAGGATGAAGTATTTGTTTTTTCTTTGTTGCTATATGGCGTTTTTCTAACATTATAGAGCGATTATGGAAGTTTTTTTAAGAAAAAAACAACATATAATAAGTACTACGAAAAATTTGCAATTTTTAAAGAAAAAAAATTGAGTTTCTTTGAAAATTTTCACGAGTATAAAAAAGAACTGAAAATTTTCAATTAATTCAGGCTTGAATTTTCGCAAACCTATTTTCCTCGAGTATAGTAAGATAAAAAAGTTAATATTATTTATTAGATTTCTCTCTTTTACTACGGCTCCGCTCAATAAGCGGTCGAAATAGCAAAAAGTTTTTACATAAAATGAAAAATGGTTAAAATTGGAAATATTGAACTTGGTGAATTTCCCGTATTGTTAGCTCCAATGGAAGATATAACAGATACATCTTTCCGGCGAATATGCAAGCAATTTGGAGTAGATTTGATGTTTACAGAATTTATTTCATCTGAAGGACTGATTAGAAACGCCGTGAAAAGTACCAGAAAATTAGTTTTGTTAGAAGAGGAAAGACCAATAGGTATCCAGATATTCGGACATGATATTAATTCTATGATACTTGCCGCGGAACTTGCAGAACAGGCAAGACCTGATTTGATAGATATAAACTTCGGCTGCCCTGTAAGAAAAGTTGTAAGTAAAGGAGCCGGAGCGGCAATGCTCAAAGATATTCCGAAAATGATTGAAATGACTAAAGCTGTGGTAAAATCAACTTCACTTCCTGTTACAGTAAAAACCAGAATCGGATGGGATGAAAAAACGTGTAATATTGTAGATGTTGCCGAGCAATTGCAGGACACCGGTATAAAAGCGCTTACCATACATGGGCGCACACGTTCGCAACTTTACACGGGTAAAGCCGATTGGACGTTGATTGGTAAAGTTAAAAACAATCAAAGGATGTATATTCCTGTTATTGGGAACGGAGATATTGACAGTCCGCAGAAAGCTCTTGAAATGAAACAAAAATATAATATTGATGGAATTATGATAGGCAGAGCAGTTATAGGAAATCCATGGATATTCAAACAAATAAAAGAATTTTTAAAAACCGGAAAACAGGCACAATACCCTGATATTACCGAAAGAACAGATATTTGCAGAGAACATCTTATTTTATCGGTAGAGCAAAAAGGTGAAAGAACCGGAGTGCTTGAAATGAGGACACATTACAGCGGGTATTTTAAAGGTTTGGAAAATTTCAAACAATTTAAAACAGCGCTCATGCAATCAATAAGCTTTGTTGAAACAGAAGAAATTCTTTTAAAAATAAAAGAGTATTACAATTTTCAATTGAAGCGCGGATAACGCGGAAAAACATGATTGCCACGGAACGGATAAAACCAAAAATATAGAAATTACCTAAAAATATAATACATAAACGAGTTAAAAAATTTAGATTAATATATAAGTTAGCAGTTTGCAAGGTGTATTTAGATTAACTCTTTTTCGTGTAAAACTTTCAAAAGGATTTTTGGCGGTTTTAGTAGAACTGTATTTATTCCCAAAGTACTTGCAGTTGCTATATTCCGAGGATTATCGTCAATAAATAATGTTTCTTCCTGAATCAAATTATTTTCTTTTAAAACGAGATTAAATATTTCCTTGTCAGGTTTTCGTAAACCTAATTTATGAGAGTAATAGGCTTTTTCAAAAAGATTAGAAAGATTATCAATTTTGAATTGAGTTTGCAAAATTTTGTTATAAAAAATATAATGAGTTTCGTTTGTATTACTTAATAAAAATGTACGGTATTTACTTTTTAAGCTAATTAAAAGGTTAATGTTTTCGATAGGAAAATATAGAATCATTCCATTCCATGCGTCATCAATATCTTCATCTGCAAGTATATTTTGTAAATATTTCCTTATTTCCGCCCTGAATTGTTGAGGAGTAATAAGCCCCTTTTCAAAAGAATCAAAAAATTCTTTTTGCGAATATTCTGAAAAAAGTTCATCAATATTTGTTATTCCAAGTTTTCTAAAAGCTTCTATTGTCTTCTTAAAGTCAATATTTAAAAGCACCGCGCCTAAATCGAAAATAATATTTTTAATCATATTTTTAAAAAATATTTGTACACATCAAAATAAATATGTAAAATTGCACCCCGTTTCAGATGCAAATATCATAATTTTTTTTGAAACACGGGCTCATAGCTCAGCTGGTTAGAGCATCAGACTCATAATCTGAGGGTCCCTGGTTCGATCCCAGGTGGGCCCACCACAAATAAAGCGTACGCGTTAAACGTACGCTTTATTATTTTAAAAACATTTGCACATGAAAAAAATATTTTTCCTCTTAAATGTGTTACTGTCATTTATTTTTAAGGCTGAAGTGTTTGCGCAAGAACAATATCAGGGGAAAGCAATAAATGAACAAGTTGAAAATGCTCTGGTAAAAAATTATTCAGATGTTAAAGTTTTCTTTGAAAAAGCATATAGCATGTATCCTGAAGTGCCAAAAGGTATTTTAGAAGCCGTTTCGTATCATTATACTCATTTTAAACATATATCTTACAATACCCCTGAAAGCAGCGAAGAATTACCGCGTGTTTACGGTATAATGGGACTTACACTGAACGGGAAAAACTATTTTAGAAATAATTTAATTACGGTTTCAATTTTATCGGGGTATTCTCAGGAAGATATTATTAAAGATACTGCTGTTAATGTTAATGCTTATGCAGCAGCATTTTCTTTTTTAAAAAATTATTTAAAAATAACAAGTCAAAAGCCTGAAGAAATGCTCAAAATTATTGCTTTTTTGAGTGAGTTAAATATTAATAGTACAACAACTATCAATGATTATACGATAAACCTTTATCTTTACGGAATACTATCTTTTTTAAATAATAAAGAAAATCAAAAGAATTATAATTTCCCCGATTATAATATTAACTTGGATTCTGTATTTGGAGAAGCAAATCTGAAAACATTTAAGTAAAAGACCACCGTTAAAAACGGTGGCTTTAATCACAGAACCCTCTAAAAGAGGAAAACATTAATATCGAACAAGGATTACTCACAAATACCCTATTATCATAGGTGTTCGTAAGCGCTTTGCTAAGTTAATGTTTTTTAATTTGTGAAGTAAAAACCTCCAACTATTTTATTTGTGCTAAATCAAAAAACTTCTAAAATCATTATTCGTTAATCCTTGTTCTTAAATTAAAAAAATTGATGGCAAAGCCAAATATACATTAGCACCGGCAAAGACAGTGGTTTTTACATTTGAATAAATTACTCTAAAGGTTAAAGATTACTCATTATATTCAGATTCAACAGCTTCATCAGAATCATCTTTGGTAGTATCCTTTTTTTCCCATTGAGTAGGGCAGTAACAATCTTTATTAATTTTAACAGTAGCTTTGGGGAATTTTCCTTTTGTTATTCCTGTTTTTTTATCATTATAAACTTTAGTCATAAAAATGCCATAAATAGGTAGTGCGGAATGACATCCCTCCATTTTAACTTCTTTTCTGAAATGTATGCACCTGTCTTCCCCTCCTACCCATGAACCTGTTACAAGGTCTTTAGTAACACCCATAAACCAACCGTCGGAATAATTTGATGAAGTTCCCGTTTTACCTCCAATTTCATTATCTCCAAAAATTTCTCCGTAATCCCACAATGATTGTGATGTTCCTCCCGGTTCTTCCAGACCGCCTTTAAGCATATAAACCATAAGGAATGCCGTTTCTTCGCTTAGAACACGTTTTTGCACAGGTTTAAACTCTTTAATAAGCTTGCCGTTTCTATCTGTAATTTTTGTAACGAGGAAAGGTTCTGTATAAACACCACGATTAAGGAATGTACTATACGCAGCAACCATTTCAAGAAGTGTAACATCATTTGAACCAAGTCCTATTGACGGAACAGGTTTTAATTTGCTCGAAATACCTAATTTATTAGCATAATCCGCTACTGTTTTAAATCCAACTTTTTCCGAAAGCTGCACCGTTACAGAATTTACAGAACGTGCCATTGCATATCGTAATGTCATGTTGCTGCCTGTAAATTCACAGTTTGCATTATGAGGCGACCATGTTTTTTGTTTGCCATCTTCCTCATATTTTACAGTAACACGCTGATCAACAATCCTATCGCATGGCGACCATCCATTGTCAATTGCCGCGCAATAAACAAATGGTTTAAAAGTAGAACCCGGTTGCCGTTTTGCCTGGTTAACATGATCGTATTTGAAAAATTTATAATTAATCCCTCCTACCCATGCTTTAATTTTTCCAGTATATGGATCCATTACCACGAAGCCTGCATTAAGAAATCTCTTCATATACCTTATAGAATCCATAGGACTTAGAACAGTATCAATTTCTCTTTTTTTCCATGAAAACAATGTCATTTTCCTTGGAGTATTTAGTACATAATTTATTGAGTCTTCATTGTTTTTATATCGTTTTTTCAAACCACTGTATAAAGATGTTCTTTTTACAAAATCTTCAATAAAATTAGGTATTTCCTTTTCCTTTTCGTTAATCCACGGATTTTCTTTTCCCCAGTGGTTATTGAACCTTTTTTGTAATTTCTTTATCTGCTCTTCAACAGATTCTTCGGCATATTTTTGCAAGCGTGAATCTATAGACGTGTATATTTTTAACCCACTGGTATAAATATCATAACCCGACTGTTTACACCAGTTTTTCAAATAGTTTGAAACAGCAGTTCTTACATAAGACCCAAGTAAAGTTTCTGTAGGATCCTGAACATTATAATCAAGTACAATAGGAAGTTTACTTATTGAATCATATTCCCTAAAAGTAAGATATTTGTATTTAAGCATCTGCGAAAGAACAATATTTCTTCTTTCTTTACATTTCTTAGGATTAAGTATTGGATTAAATGTAGTAGGCGCTTTCAATATTCCGATAAGCGTAGCCGCTTCCTGAATATTAACCTGAAAAGGTAATTTGTTAAAATAAGTACGGCAGGCTACTTTAATACCAAAAGTATTATTTCCAAAATCAACTGTATTAAGGTACATTGTAAGAATATCTTCCTTGCTGTAATTGCGTTCAAGCTTAACAGCAGTAATCCATTCTTTTGTTTTTGATACGAATGTTCTAACATAAGGTATTTTACCTAAAAGTCCACGGTAAATTTTTCTAGTTTTGAAAAGATTTTTAGCCAATTGCTGTGTTATAGTGCTTCCGCCTCTTTGATCTCCTTTCATCACATACCATAATATTGAAAAAGTAGCTTTTAAATCTACTCCTCCGTGATCGAAAAATCGAGCATCTTCAGTTGCTATAAGCGCGTTTATTATATTTTTTGAAATTTCACCGTATTCAACAGGAACCCGGTTTTCTTTAAAATATCTGCCTATCTGAACACTATCGGCTGTATATAATTCAGAAGCTACGGACATTTCAGGGCTTTTATCCGTATCAATATCAGGCGAAGAACCAAAAAGCCACAGAAAATTAATAAATACAGCAAAAAAGTAAAAAGCAATAACCAAGATCAGGTTAAAAATGTACTTAATAAATTTTCTGATTATTATAGAATGCCATGTATTCCACTTTAAGTAAGGAATAATTCGGAAGATTATATTTTTTATATAGCCGGAAAAAGATTTTTTCTTATTCCACAACCACTTTAAAAATTTTAAAATAAATGTCAGGATATTTTTTATTTTTCTAATAAAAATATTTTGATTATTATTTTGCGTTTCCCTAACAGAATTAATATTATTAACGTTCATTTTGTTCAAAAAATATAATTTCAAATCAATCCCAATTTCCTTTTTATTCTCATTTTTGAAACTGCTAAATTATATCTTTATTTTATTAAAGCAATATATAAGCTGTATTATTCACTAACTTTATATTTTGGGCTAAAGCCCTTTGTTCACATGAGCATCTAATTAACCCGACCTTTGGTAGCCGAGCGGAGCCCAAGCTAAGGTTGAGGTAAGGCAAATGCTCTCTACATAAGGATTTTGGTCCAATTTGTTAATAATTTAGGTTAAATTCTAATAAAAAATCATAATATTATAGATAGCAAGTAAAAGGTTTAAACAAAATTAAAGAAGAAATATTTCATATTTATAATTTTCTTTTCTTTGCAGTGTTATATTTTCTCTTAAATACTTTTTAAATTATGAAATCATATAAAAAAATCGCAATTATATTTACTTTAACAACTATTGCAGTTATAGCAATTTTTTCTAATAGTATTTCCATTGCATTTTCCCATAAAGTAAGCAACCAAGTAAATATTGGAGACAAAGCTCCCGATATTATGATGAAAAGTCCTAACGACTCGGTAATTTCATTATCTTCAATTAAAGGCAAACTTGTTCTTATTGATTTTTGGGCATCATGGTGCGGACCCTGCCGCGGTGAAAATCCTAAAGTTGTTGCAATATATAACAATTACAAAGATAAAAAATTTAAAGCCACATTAAATCTCAATTCCGTTAGCCACCCGGGATTAGTTACAAAAATTAATGCTAAAGGATTTACAGTTTTTTGTGTATCTCTCGATAAAGACAAAGCTTCATGGAAAAATGCGATTATAAAAGATGGATTAATTTGGCCTTACCATGTAAGTGATTTAAAATTCTGGAATAACTCATCAGCAATAGTATATGGTGTAAATGCAATTCCTGCAAATTTCCTTATTGATAATAACGGTATTGTGATTGCCAAAAACCTTAGAGGTTCAAGCCTTGAAGCCAAACTTAAAGAATTAGCTGAATAATCATATAATATGTATGATGTATTCTGCAAACGGGATAAATTGACACATTTAGTGATTGCATTTAGGTAATAGGTATAGGGCGTAAAGGCATAAGGTGTAGCGTGTTATACCATATACCTTATACCTTTTCCCCGAAACCAAAATGTGCAAATTTATACCACGCGTAGTATAACATGTAACATGTATGTTTCGTTTCCTCTTTAAACATTCGGCTTCATGCAATTAACATATCAGTAATCAAATACTTAGAGTCGAATTATTCCAAAAAATAAAAATAATTTTTGCCTACCTCATTTTTTTTTTCTTAATTAGCTAACTGAAATCAAAATTAATTTAATCAAATAAAAGGAGGAAACATGTCAGAACAAAAGAAATTTGTGCCTTTTGTATCAGCCGAAACAAATATGGCGGAGTTTACAGTAAAGGCTTTAATTATTGGTCTTATTATGTCGGTAATATTAGGCGCTGCCAATGCGTATTTAGGTCTTAGAGCCGGAATGACCATAGCAGCTACATATCCCGCAGCCGTTATTGGTATGGCTATTTTAAAAACATTAAAAGGTTCGATACTCGAAGAAAATTTTGCACGTACTGTCGGTTCAATAGGCGAATCGGTTGCTGCAGGCGCTATATTTACTTTACCTGCATTCTTTATTTCAGGAATATGGCCTGAATTTTACACACCAGGGCATTATGTTACCTCTTCTCTTATTCTAATTGCCGGTGGTATTCTAGGTATAATGTTCGTTGCATTATTAAGAAGGGTTATGGTAGAGGATGTAGAATTAAAATTCCCCGAATCTATTGCTGCTGCAGAAATTCATAAAGCAGGTCGCAGAAGCGGCGGCGGTTCAAAATTTCTTTTTGGCGCTATGGCAGGTGGAGCTATAATACAAGCGCTTGGACAATTCAAGTTTTTTGCCACTACATGGTCAAAATTTATTACTTTTTCGAAACAAACTATCACGGGTACTGTGTTTACAGGGAAAGGTGGTTTACTGCTAAGTTCGCCCGGTATAAGTCCTGCATACATGGGTGTTGGGTATATTATCGGACCAAAGCTTGGAGCTTTAAACTTTAGCGGTGGTTTGATAGCATGGGGTTTGTTAGCTCCAATCATTTATTATTTCATAGGACCATCAATTGATGCAGATTTTCTCAATAGTTGGGCTGCAATGCTACAATCAAAAGACCCAAACTTATCAACAACAGACGCATTAGCAAAAGTGAGTGGTTCGGAATATCAGATTACCCAGATATGGAGATTCATTGTTCGCCCTATTGCTATTGGCGGTATGTTGATGGGCGCTTGTTTTACTTTGTTTAAAATGAGAAAAAGTCTTGGTACAGGAATAAAAAGGGCTATTAGTGATGTTCGTAAAGCTGCAGGCGGGGGGAATGTAACTGCAGATCGCACCGAAAAGGATATTTCGTTTGTATGGATAGTTGTTGGAATTTTGGCAGTTGCTTGTTTGACCTTTTTTATTACGTATGTTGTTTTTGATGCCAGCCTTATTGTTTCAATAGCTGCCGCTACTGTTTTAATAATTCTTGCATTTCTTTTCGGAGCAGTATCAGGTTATCTTGTTGGTATTATGGGATCAAGTAATAACCCTATTAGTGGTTTAACCCTTACGGCTTTGGTTGTAACGGCATTGATTTTAGTAGCTTTAGGTGTTTCAGGAAATGAAGGAGTAGCAACAGTTTTAGGTGTAGCTGCTATTGTTTGTGTTTCTGCTGCCGTTGCAGGAGAAATGCTGCAAGACCTTAAAGCAGGACATATACTTGGCGGTACACCTTGGAAAATGCAGATTGGAGATATTATAGGTGTTATTTTGGCGGGTACAGTAATGTTTGGTGTTCTTGTAATTCTTAATCAGGGAGATATAGCGCAAGGAGTTAAAGAAGGATATGAAGGCGGGTTTGGAAGCAAAAACCTTTCAGCTCCTCAGGCAAGCTTAATGGCAATGTTATCAAAAGGCATTGTAGGAGGACAAATGGCATGGCCTCTTATAATTGTCGGTATGCTTATGGGACTAGGTTTAATTCTTATGCAGGTAAAAAGCCCCATGCTTGTAAGTGTTGGTATGTATCTCCCGTTAGAAACAACTTTTGCAATTTTTCTTGGTGGAGCGGTTAAAGGTGTTGTAGAAATGATTAGTGAAAGAAAAAAATATTCAATTGGGCAGAATGTTCGTATGGATAATACCGGTGTTTTATTGGCTTCAGGTTTCATTGCAGGAGAAGCTTTAATGGGGTTGGTATTTGCCATGCTTTACTTCCTTAATGTACCAACTTTAGCAATATTTGAAGAGCCTTCTTTCCTTATTAGCCTTTTAGTATTGACAATTATTGCATTTATTTTGATTTACGTACCTGTTAAAAATAGAGGCGCAGCTGATGAACCACCTCCTCCAAGTGGTAATTTCTAATTTAATCAATTAACCTGACAGGGATATACCTTGTCAGGTTATATTTTAACAAAATTATCGTATATTGCTTTATTGATTAAATGATGTACCTTTGTAAAAAACTATATATTCATGGAACATATCGTTAATCTGCATATTGAAAAATTACCTGAAGGAATATATTTAGCTACTTCTGAGGATGTTGAAGGTTTGGTAGCTCAAGGAAGAACTATCGCTGAAACTATTGAAATTGCACGTGATGTTGCAAAAAAAATATTGGAAGCTAAAGAAGCCGAGCATTTAAAATCTATTAACCTCATTCCTGTTTCCAAATCATTTAATTACCCTCTTGTTGTAGGTTTTTAAAATGGGAAAACTTTCAGGTTATAAATATAGGGAAATCGTTAAAGGTATAAAATTATTTGGTTTTGAATTTTACAGACAAGCAGCAGGTAGCCATGAAATATGGTATAATTATTCAACGCATAAATTTACTACAATACCAAACCATTCAGGTGATATGCCCGAAGGAACTTTAAAAGCTATTTTAAAGCAAGCAGGAATTAACTCAGAAGATTTCATCAATAAGTCCAGATAAATGAATTCTAATTTAAAAGAACTAAACTTTTTTAATCGTCGAAAAATACTAAAAAGCACCAGTATGCTTGATCTTACTCCTTTTCGGAAGATAGATCATAAGATTGAAGAAACCGGTTTGGTAACATTGCTATATCCAAAGTTCAAGGATACTAAATTTAATAAGTTTATGCTTGGCAGAAGGTCACTTTTTATTAATATGAAGCTTGATGAGATAGGATCTGCAAGCTGGTTATTAATTGACGGAGAAAAAAAAGTAGATCAGATAGCAAAAGAACTTTCAGAAAAATTAGGTGATAAAATTCACCCGGTACATGAAAGATTTGGAAAATTTTTATCACAACTTTACAATAATAAATACATATCATTTAACGAACTACAAAAAAAACAAAAATAATTATGGGAAACATTTTAGGTTCGCTGCAACCTGCAGCTTTATGGAATCATTTTGAAGAAATTTGTAAGATTCCTCATCCTTCCAAACACGAAGAAGCAATAAGAAATCACATTGTTAAATGGGCAAAAGAGCTTAATCTCGAAACCAAAGTGGATGAAGTGGGTAATGTTATTATACGTAAACCCGCTACTCCAGGAATGGAAAACAGAAAAGGCATCGTTCTGCAAGGTCATATAGATATGGTTCCGCAGAAAAACAACGATACAGTCCATGATTTTGAAAAAGACCCTATCATTCCCTGGATTGACGGAGAATGGGTAAGAGCAAAAGGCACTACATTAGGCGCCGATAATGGTATTGGTGTTGCCGCTGCAATGGCTGTACTCGAAGCAAAAAATCTTGTTCATGGTCCGCTAGAAGCATTATTTACAATTGATGAAGAAACAGGTATGACAGGCGCTTTTGGCTTAAAAAGCGGATTGTTGAAAGCTGATATTCTCATGAACTTAGATACTGAAGAAGAAGGTGATTTATGCGTTGGCTGCGCAGGTGGGACAAATGCTAATATCAAATTTCACTTTTCAGAAGAAAAAGTTCCGGCAGATATGGTGTCATATAAAGTTACTGTTAAAGGATTAAAAGGCGGACATTCAGGTGTTGATATTAATTTGGAAAGAGGAAATTCCAATAAAATCCTTAACCGTATTTTATGGTTTGCTAATAAAAATATGGGATTACAACTTTCAAGTATTGACGGAGGTAGTTTACGCAATGCAATACCCCGCGAATCTGCTGCTATTATTACTTTGCCAAAAACAAATGCAGATGCTTTTGCAAAATATGTAAAAGAATTTACAGCTATTGTTATTAACGAATATAAAGGAGTTGAAACAGACCTTACAATATCTGTTGAACCTACTGATATGCCGGCTTTTGTAATTGACAAGAAAACGACTTTTAATTTTCTGAATGCAATTTATGCTACTCCAAACGGTGTGATGAGGGATAGTCAGGACATGAAAGGGTTGGTTGAAACATCTACAAACCTTGCTATTGTTAAATCAAAAGATAAAACTATTGAAGTAATGTGCCTTCTTCGCAGCTCTGTTGATTCAGCTAAAGATGATCTGGAAAAAATGATTGAAAGCGTTTACAACCTTGCAGGCGCTGAATCTGTTTTCAACGGCAGTTATCCCGGGTGGAAACCAAATATGGCTTCACCTATTCTAAAGGAAATGCTTGCAGCTTACGAAAAACAATTTGGTACAAAACCACATATAAGCGCTATTCATGCAGGTCTTGAATGCGGTTTGTTAGGCGGCGTTTATAAAAATTGGGATATGATTTCGTTCGGACCAACTATTTGCTTTCCACATTCTCCGGATGAAAAAGTTAATGTTCCATCGGTTAAAAAATTCTGGGATTTCCTTGTTGAAACTCTTAAAAATGCTCCTGTAAAATAAAACTTATTCGAGTGCAAATGTAGAATTAGTAAGGAATATTTTTTTTATTCAATTATATTTCAAAATATT
>JAAXXA010000009.1:0-5297 GCA_013334735.1 Bacteroidota bacterium | reverse complement strand
CGAGTGCAAATGAAGAATTTGTGCGAAATATTTATTTTTATTGAATTATATTTCAAAATATTTTTGCATGTATAAAAAATTATTCTACCTTTGCACTCCGAATTTAGAGGCCCGTTCGTCTAGCTGGCCCAGGACGCTAGGTTTTCATCCTAGAAATCAGGGGTTCGAATCCCCTACGGGCTACAATAAGTACTAATAAAAATTACTATGGCAAACCATATTTCAAGTAAAAAAAGGATAAGAAGCAACGAAACTAAAAGAGTTGTTAACCGTTATCAGGCAAAAACAACCCGTAATGCTGTTAAAACATTAAGAAACACTAAAGACAAAGAAGAAGCTCAAAAAAAACTTCCTGTAATTGTTTCTATGCTTGACAAGTTAGCTAAAAAAAGCATTATACATAAAAATAAAGCTTCCAATCTTAAATCAAAGTTGACTAAAACTGTTAATTCATTATAAAATTTTTTTATTTTTTTTTTGACCTTTTCCTAAATATTACAGGAAAAGGTTTTTTATTTTACATACTCCCATTATTTTGGTTTGCAATACATATTGCACCACCAGTTTATAGTTAGGTATAACTGAAACCTCGATTCTTTTATACTGTTAAATTTTGTTAAAAATTTTCATAGAAAAAAAATCCAAAATAAATTTGCGCATCAAAATTTATAATTGAATTTTTATGGAAGTCAGTGTCGAAAATATAACAAAAACATACAATCTGCAAAAAGCGGTTGACAACATTTCTTTTAAAGTGAACACAGGAGAAATTGTGGGTTTTTTAGGACCTAACGGCGCCGGAAAAACAACAACAATGAAAATCATTACTTGCTTTATGCCTCCAAACGAAGGCGATGTAAAAGTGGGAGGAATTTCAGTGTTGAAAGATGCCGAAGAAGTTAAAAAACATATCGGTTACCTTCCTGAAACCAACCCTCTTTACAAGGATATGCCTGTAATTGATTACTTAAGGTTTATAGCAGAAATTCAGAATGTACCTAAATCCAAAATAAGGGAGAGAATTTTTGAAATGTTGCAGATATGCGGTTTGAAAAACGAAAAACATAAGAAAATCGGGGAACTTTCAAAAGGTTATCAGCAAAGAGTCGGGCTTGCACAAGCGTTGATCCACAACCCCGAAGTGTTGATATTAGATGAGCCTACATCAGGACTAGATCCAAATCAGATTGTAGAAATAAGAGAGTTGATTAAAAAAATCGGACGAGAAAAAACAGTAATTCTTTCTTCTCACATTCTTGCCGAAGTTGAGGCTACATGCGATAGAATAATCATTATCAACGAAGGGAAATTGGTTGCTGACGGAACATCTGCCACATTAAGAAAACAAACTCAGAAAAAAGAAATTATTAAAGTTACAATCGAAGGAGCTCAAAAAAACGATGTAATCCTTGCCCTGCAACTGATAGACACTGTTGAAATGGTTGACCCATTACCAGATTATACCAATTCTTATGAAGTACAAAGCAAGGTATATACATCATCACGATCAACAATTTTCAAATTATGTATGGAAAAAGGTTGGTCGCTTACAGAAATGACACTTATTGAGCGTAAGCTGGAAGAGGTGTTCAGAGATTTGACAATTAACCCGAATAATTCGCAATAATGATGTCAGAATCTGTGAAATATTCCGAAAACAAAAAAAGCTATAACAAGTTTTGGATAAAATGTAGATTTTATAAATAAGTTGGCAGTCGGCAACGAACAGTAAGCAAAGATTGCCGGTTAAAAAAATGCTAAATTTTAATTTGTTTAATGTAAAATGGTTTTTAGTTTAATTTTTTTTGATTCCGATGACAACTTGCAGCTTGTAACTTGTAGCTTTTTTAAAACACACAACAAACACATTTATACTAATTAAGATAAACTGATTTATGAAAAAAATTTGGATAATAACAAAAAGGGAATTAAAATCATTTTTTGATTCGTTGATGGCTTATATAATGATTGTATTATTTCTGGGGTTCAGCGGTTTTTTTACATGGATTTCGGGTGGTGATATTTTTCTTGTAAACCAGGCAAGCTTGCAATCTTTTTTCGGCATAGCATTCTGGACACTTTTCTTTTTTATACCTGCCATTACAATGGGTTTATTGGCTGAAGAAAGAAAATCAGGAACAATTGAATTATTAGTAACCAAACCGATCAGTGACTGGCAAATTATTATCGGAAAGTTTTTTTCAGCATTTTTATTAATATGTATCACTCTGGCACTCACATTACCTTTCTACATAACAGTTGCAAGCATAGGTAAAATTGACCATGGAGCTGTTTGGATGGGTTATCTAGGCTTGCTATTGATGAGCGCTTCATACATAAGCATCGGGCTTTTTGCAAGCAGCATTACCAGTAATCAAATCGTTTCTTTTCTGATAGCATTATTTATTGGTATTTTCTTTCATCTTATTTTCGATATTATAGGCAACACTTCCGGTGGATGGATTGCAGGTATAATGAACTATCTGAGCCTTTCCACACATTATGAGTCAATGGCAAGAGGAGTGATTGATTCAAAAGATTTAATCTATTTCTTTTCTATTATATTAATTGGCTTAGTGGGAACAGAGATAGCTTTGTCAAAAAGAAGTCCAAGCAATTAATCAATAAATTTTTGTTTTATTTTAATATGATTCATTTATGAAAAACAGAAAATCTATATTTACGTATGTTTTATTAATAGTTGGCGTTATAATTCTGGTAAATATTTTGTCAGACAGGTTCTTTCTTCGCCTTGATTTTACAGCCGATAAACGTTTTACATTAAGTAAAGCCACAAAAAATATTCTGGATTCGTTAAAAGAAACTGCAACCATAACTGCATATATCAGCGAAGAACTTCCTTCACAGTTTTCACAGCTCCGTCGTGATTTTAAGGAAGAATTGATAGAGTATTCCAATCGTTCAAAAGGGAAGATAATGTATGAATTTTTTAATCCCAACAAAGACGAAGCTTCTGAGCAAAAAGCCATGGAAGAAGGTATAAGTCCTGTAATGATAAATGTTAGGGAAAAAGACCAGATCAAGCAACAAAAAGCATACATGGGAGCTGTTATCAAATATGGCGATAAAAAAGAAGTAATTCCGTTTATTCAACCCGGCGCTGCTATGGAATACAGCCTTTCCACCAGCATTAAAAAAATGACTTTAAATAATAAAATTAAAATCGGTTTTTTAGAAGGACATGGCGAAACATCAATAAATTCGATGGTAGAGGTTCTTCAGGCGCTTATGGTCCTATATGATGTGGAACCTGTGAATTTAAAAGATTCTACGTTAAATTTAGATAAATTTAAAACCTTGGTAATCATTAATCCGAAAGACACCATTTTACCTGAATATTTTAAAAAATTAGATGATTTTCTTGCTACGGGAAAAAGTATCTATATAGCTATGAACCGTGTAAATGCTGATTTAAAAACTGTTTCAGGATCAGAAATAAATACAAAATTAGAAAGTTGGCTCGAGCAAAAGGGAATAAAAGTAAATCCTAATTTTATTATTGATAAAAGCTGCGGAAATGTTATGGTTAGCCAACAACAGGGAGTTATGACCTTTCAGACACAAATCAATTTTCCTTATATTCCTTTAATAACAAATTTTGCAGAGCACCCTGTAACAAAAGGTTTAACATCAGTTTTGCTTCAATTTGCAAGTTCTATTAACTATATTCCTAAAAATAATAATGTAACATTTACTTCTTTAGCAACAACCTCTGAAAAATCAGGTACTGAAAATCCTCCTCTTACTTTTAATGTTGGGCGTAACTGGCAGGAAAAAGATTTTCCTTTGTCTAAATTAACTGTTGCAGGCTTACTGAACGGAAAAATTTCAGGCGAAAAAAATTCACGTATCATTATTGTTTCTGATGGTGATTTTCCTGAAAATGGCGAAGGAAATAATGCAAAGAAAATAATGCCTGATAACCTTAACTTCATTATAAATGGAATTGACTGGCTTTCAGATGATACAGGACTTATTGATTTGCGTACAAAAGAAGTTAATTCAAGGCCTCTAGATCAATTGGAAGACGGAACAAAAATATTATTGAAATATCTGAACTTTCTTTTACCTATATTAATTATTATCATTTTTGGTATAATCCGCCTGCAATATCGCAGAAATTTACGCATTAAAAGAATGAACGAAAATTATATCTAAAAAAAAGGATACATTATGTTAAAAAAATTCAACAATAAAATTTTACTTGTAATTTTTGCAATCCTTGCAGTATTAGTAGTTATTGTATTATTTTACGAAAACAAAAATGGGGACAGGACTTTTAAAAGTGATTTGTTCACCGTTGATTCGGCAAAAGTTACGTTAATTAACATTTACCCAAAGACAAAAAATAATAAAGCTATAACGCTTGTAAAAACAGGCAAAAATTGGGAAATAAAAACTAATAATAAAACTTTTCCCGCTGATAGTACAGCAATTCAAAGGATTTTACATACTCTGGCGCACATTAAAGCCGAAAGAGTTGCAGGTATTGATAAATCAAGTTGGGCAAATTTCGAAATTACCGACACATCGAGTACGCATGTGGTTGTGGAGCAAGATAAAGAAACTGTTGCCGATTTCAGAATTGGGAAATATACTTTTACACAAAGTAACGAGAGGCAATACAGACAAAATAATGTAAAAGTAAATTCGCATATTCGTGTTGCCGGAGATGACAGAGTATATGTGGTTGATGGATTTCTTAATATGATGTTCAGCGACCAAGCATCGCAATACAGGAACGGTATTGTATTCCGTTTTAATAAAGAGCAGCTTACAAAATTAACATTCAATTATCCGGCTGACAGCTCTTTTACTCTTACAAAATCAGGCAATAAATGGTTGGTTAATGATCAGCCTGCTGATTCGGCAGAAGTAGAAAGATATTTTAATTCAATTGCTAATACCGTAGATAGTGAATTTGCCGACGACGAATTAAAAATCCCCACTTCAACACATAAATTAAAAATTGAAGGAAACAATATGCCTGCAATAGAAGTGAATGGGGTTTCTGATACTTTATCAAAAAAATATTTTATAAATTCCACATATAATCTTTCCGCAAGCTTTGCTTCATCGAATTCTTATTTATATAATAAAATTTTTGCAAGTAAAAATAAATTTAAGAATGTCTCTAAAAACTCAAAAAAATAACTGATACAAATCATTGTTGTCCGACTAATTCAGGACGCTCCTATGGAGCTAATAAATATGTCTATATTATTGATTTTATAAACAGCTAACTCCTACGGAGTTTTGAAAGTTTTTGTCCCAGA
>JAAXXA010000352.1 GCA_013334735.1 Bacteroidota bacterium | reverse complement strand
ATCGCACAATAAAATATATACTGGTTCTTGACAGGTTTGCATAAGCAAAACAGATTAGAACCAGTAATGCTGAGCGAATAAGTTTGCTTCTTTTTTGCAAACTTGTTCAGGCTAGGTATAAAATACCATTAAGTTATCAAAACACGAAATTTAATAATGTGTTTAAACAAGAAGTAAAGGATTTTAAAACAACTTTGAATATGATTTTTTTGGTAAAAAAGTGTTTGCTCTCCAAGTTGAAGTTTTTGAATATATCGGGTATAATTAAAATTTAAAAATTATATAAACCTTCTTCAAGCCTTTTTTGTTTTTCCTCAGTACTTAATTGTTCATAGATGTCTTTTTCAGCTTGTATTTTATTCTTTTTTTCTTCATCCTTTTTAAAAATATCAGACCAGAATTTTTCTTCAATTTTTTTTCTAAGGAAAGTATTGGCAACAGAGGGAAATAATTCAAGGAGTAATTCTTCTTTTTCGTTCTGAGCAAGAAATACACCGCCAAATTCTTCAAGACGAGGATTATCTTGTTTTTTGTATTTTGAAGTATCGTAAGGAGTTTCTTTTTTAACACCTGCTATAAATTCACGAAAAGCCGGTTCAATAGGAATTGGGGTTTTGCCATATATTCCCTTTACAAGATTAACAAACTGTATTGATTTGTTAGTATAAAAAGGGACGCCTTTATTTTCATCAATAACACAATTTACAGCTTGTACACCTACAATTTGGCTTGTGGGGGTAACAAGAGGAGGACAACCGGCTGCAATACGAACTACGGGAACTAATTCAAGCACCCTTGGCAAAAGGTTTTCGAGTTTTAATTGTTTTAATTGTGAAAGCATATTAGTGTACATACCACCTGGTATTTCAGCTTTTTTGACCATTATATCCGGTTCAGGATAGTTGAAATATTTTTCAATTTCGAGAGTTGTTTCGAGTAGATTTTCTTCTTTGTTTTCAGTAGCTTCATATATTGCAAGATCGAAAAGTTCATCAATTTCTTTTGGCAATACAGGGTTGGAAATATCGATCTCAATAGGAAAAAGCTTGTAACTGTCGTATTCTGCAAGATCTTCTCTTATTTTTCTTAGTTCTTTGCAAATTTTGGTTGCAGCTTTTAGGTTAACCCCTGTATCTATACCAAGTTTGTTGCAAAATATCTGAATAATTTCAAATGAAGGGGCTGCGGGTCCACCGGCAAAGGATCCTATTGAAGTATCAACAATATCAACTCCGTTAATAATTGCTGTTAATGTGGATGCAAGTCCATAACCGGGAGTGCAGTGTGTGTGAAAATCAATGGGAATGGATATTTCTTCTTTTAGCGTTTTTATTAACTTTCCTGTTTTTTCAGGTGTTATTAAACCTGCCATATCTTTTATTGATATCATATCAGCTCCTAGTTTTTCCAGCTGTTTGGCAAGATTTATAAAATAATCTTTTGTAAATATTTTATTTGGAAGAATTTTACCATGAAACAATGCTTTTACTCTTTCTTTTGTAGAAAATTTAGGATCTACTGTATAACAAACTGTGCAATCTGCTATACCTCCGTTTTCTTTAACGTATTTGATGGAAGTTTTCATGTTTCTTACATCGTTCAACGCATCAAATATTCTCATAATATCAATACCAGACTGTATTGCATTTCTATTAAATCCTTCAATCACATATTCAGGATAAGGGTTGTAGCCAAATAAATTTCTTCCTCTGGAAAGCGCAGCCAGTTTTGAAACACCCTCCATAGCCTCCTTAATTTTTTCTAACCTTGTCCATGGATTTTCGTTCAAAAAACGCATTACCGAATCGGGTACTGCGCCGCCCCATACTTCCATTGCATAAAATCCAGCTTCTTTGTAATAAGGCAAGAGCTTATCAATCTGAGCTTGGTTCATTCGTGTGGCAAATAAAGATTGATGTCCATCTCTTAGTGTAAGGTCGCGTATTAAAAGTTTTCGTTTCATCATTATTTAAGTATTTTTAAACAAAGTAATATAAGGTGTTATTAAATAAAGGTGTGGAAAAATGCTTCAATAATAGCATATTATTGAAATAACATACAAAGTTAAATATTTATCGGATTTAAAATGAAAATAATTGTGAAAATATTAACAACTATTCAGTACGTAGGATAAAATGTCGAATAATATAAGTCAGCAGTCAGCAGATGGCAGTTAGAAGTTGGTAGTCAGCAAATATTGCTTACTTATAATATGTAAATTTATCAAGTTGCAGGATAAATATATTTATTGGAGTGTGTGAATCAAAATTTTATATATATTTGTTAATTAAAAATAAAGTTTTTATTAAAAAAGGAATATAATATGTTAATTATAGGTATTGCAGGAGGATCAGGCTCCGGGAAATCCACAGTAGTAAAACAAATCATCAAACGTTTACCTAAAGATTCCGTATCTGTTATTTCACAAGATTCGTATTATAAAGACAATGTTCTCCTAACGCCGGAAGAAAGAGCAAAAAAGAATTTCGACCACCCTTCTTCTATAGAATTTAGTTTACTTAATAAACATATTGACCTTTTAAAAGAAGGACAAATCGTAGGAATGCCCATTTATTCATATCTTACATGTTCACGTTCAAAAGAAACAATACCAATACTACCAAAAGATGTGATAATTGTGGAAGGTATTTTAATACTGACAAATCCTAAAATGCGGGAAAGACTTGATGTAAAAGTATTTGTAGATGCCGATCCTGATGACAGGCTGATAAGAATTATTAAAAGAGATATTGAAGAACGAGGACGTTCTTTTAAACAGGTTCTTGATCACTATGAAAAATTTGTAAAACCTATGCACCTCCAGTTTATTGAACCAACAAAAAGGTATGCAGATATTATTGTTCCTCAAGGTGGCGCTAATCATGTAGCTATTGACATTCTAACTTCGCGGATAAAAATGAATCTGAATAAATAACATCTCAATAAGGCAACAAATTAATAATCGTTTAAAATTATATTGCAGGAATTTTTTTTATATGTTCTAAAATCTTTTCGGTTGCCCCAATATTATCTTTAACATATTCTTGAGCAATTTGTCCTGTTTTTTTAAGCAAATCAGGGTTGTTTATAAGCTTTGAAATACAATCAACAAATTCTTTTTCGTTGCAAATACTAAATGCGCCACCTATTTTAATAAGTTCAATTGCTTCAATGAATTTTTTATATTTTGGTCCGAAAATTACCGGCATTCCAAAAGTAGCAGCTTCGAGAATATTATGAATACTGCTACTAAAGCCCCCTCCTATGTATGCAATTTTTCCATATTGATAGACGTGAGATAATATACCAATGCTGTCAAGTATAAGTACCTGCGCATATTTTACATTATCTTCATCTGCATTGGAATATTTTACAATATGCCCTTTGATCTTATCAACAAGGCTTGCAATATGAGGCTTGTCAACCAAATGGGGAGCTATAATAAATTTATATTTTGTTGTCTGTGAATTAATAAGCGCCACAATCAAATCCTCATCAGGAGGCCATGAACTACCTGCGATAAAAATATCAGATCCATTACAAAAAGTTTGAATTAAGGGAAAAGTTTTTAAACAACCGGTTATTGTAAAGACTCTGTCGAATCGTGTATCTCCACTAATAGTAGCCTCTTTAAATCCAATTTTATTTAGTAATTCAAGCGATTCTTCATTTTGAACAAAAATATGAGTAATATTTTTTAATTGTTTTCGGAACCAGCTGCCATACCATTTGAAAAAATGTTGAGTTTTTCGAAAATTAACCGCAATAAAAAACAAAGGAATACCTCTTTTATTGAGATTTTTCATATAATTAAACCAAAATTCATACTTAATAAAAAATACGATTTTCGGTTTGATCAGATCAAGAAAACGATTTGCATTAGCAGGAGTATCTATGGGCAAATAAAAAATATAATCAGCGCCATCGAAATTTTTCCGTACTTCATAACCAGAAGGAGAAAAAAAGGTAAGCAGGATTTTATATTGAGGATGTTGTTTCCGAAAACCTTCCATTAAAGGTCGTCCTTGTTCAAACTCACCAAGTGAAGAACAATGAAACCATGCAATTTTATCTCCTGAAATATTTTTTTTG
>JAAXXA010000008.1 GCA_013334735.1 Bacteroidota bacterium | reverse complement strand
TACCTGATTTTTCAGGATACCTCTTTTATCAATACAAAGCCCGATAACCGGTCCTATATATTCTGATTTCGTAATAATCTGAGCGCTTATATATGGTTCTTCAATTCGTTTAATAAATGTTTCTTCGGGCATATCCGAAGGATTATTAACAATAACAAGTATATCTTTTGTTGTAAAAGTATGATACGAAACATTCGGAACTGTATTAATAACAGTCATATTAAATTCTCGTTCCAGTCTTTCCTGAACAATTTCCATGTGAAGCATTCCCAAAAAGCCACAGCGGAATCCAAATCCAAGCGCTGCAGAAGATTCCAATTCGTAAGTTAATGAAGCATCATTTAATTGGAGTTTTTCCATTGCATAACGTAATTCTTCATAATCGTCAGTTTCTACGGGGTAAATACCCGCAAACACCATCGGTTTCACATCTTCAAAACCCTTTATTAATTCAGTACATGGATTATCAAAATGAGTAATTGTATCACCTACTTTTACTTCTCTGGCTTCTTTAATACCAGAAATGATATATCCAACATCTCCAGCGTAAACCGTCTGCCGCGGCTCTTTTTCCAATTTTAATATTCCTACTTCTTCTGCAATATATTCCTTGTTTGTATTTACAAATTTTACTTTATCACCTTTCGATACTTTACCATTAAATATTCGGTAAAATGCAATTATTCCTCTGAATGAATTATAAACCGAATCAAAAATTAAAGCTTGCAAAGGACTGTCGTAACTGCCTTTTGGCGGTGGAATCCTGTCAACTATAGCTTCAAGTATTTCTTCCACACCAAATCCTGTTTTCCCACTGGCATGCATTATTTCTTCTCTGTCGCAGCCTATAAGATCTACAATCTGATCCTTTACTTCTTCGGGCATTGCGCTCGGAAGATCCATTTTGTTCAGGATAGGGATAATAGTGAGATTATGGTCTAATGCAAGATAGAGATTGGAAATAGTTTGAGCTTCAATTCCCTGAGCGGCATCTACAACCAACAAAGCGCCTTCACATGCAGCAATAGAGCGGGAAACTTCATACGAAAAATCAACATGACCGGGAGTATCAATTAAATTCAGTATGTATTTTTTTCCGTCTTTTTCATAATTCATCTGAATAGCATGACTTTTTATGGTAATGCCACGCTCTCTTTCAAGATCCATATCATCAAGCAATTGCTCCTGCAACTGGCGTTTTGTAACTGTACCGGTATATTCAAGTAAACGGTCAGCTAAAGTACTTTTCCCGTGATCAATGTGAGCAATTATACAAAAATTCCTTATTTTTTCCATAGAATGCAAAAATACAATATATACTCAGAAAATAAACAAAACTTTTTTTCAAAAAATATTTTTCTTATCTCGTCATCTTTTGGCTCACTTTCTTTTTACCTTTGCCTCATTAAATATATTTCATCAAAATGAAAAATATAAAATCATTTACCGCAATAGATTTCGAAACCTCTAGCCACAAGCCTTACAGCATTTGTCAGGTTGGTTTAGTAAGAGTAGAAAATGGAGTAATTACCGAAGAAATAGATTTGCTTGTTAAGCCGCCGGATAATCATTTTCATTATATGTTTCCGGAAATACATGGTATAACACCCTATAAAACTAAGGATGCTCCTGCATTTGATAAAATATGGCATCTTATCAAACCTCATATTCATAAACAAAATGTAGTAGCTCATAATATTGCATTCGACAAAAATTGCCTGAAACAAGTTTTAGAATATTACAAGCTTACATTACCCGAATATCAGGAACATTGCACTTATCGTATCTATGGCGAATCTCTGGATAAATGTTGTAAAAAACATAAAATAAATTTAAATCATCATAACGCCCTTTCCGATGCAAAAGCCTGTGCAGAGCTATTTTTGTTACATCTAAAAAATTAACTGCAATGGAAACAGAACACAGACTTGTACTGAGCTTGCCAAAGTATAACAAGGAAAATTTTGATGAACACAGATAAAATAAAATCATAATTAATCATAAATGATAATTTTATACTTTTGCGATAATTAAATATTGAACTAACTTTTTAAAAACATTACTATGGGTGCATTCAAAGCTTATGATATCAGAGGCATTTACAACAAAGATTTTAATAAAGATGATGTTTATCGAATAGGTTTTTACCTTCCCGAACTGCTTAAAACAAAAAAAGTTTTGGTTGGTCGCGATGTGCGTATTTCTTCTCCGGAGATTTACGAATATTTAACTAAAGGTATTACCGATAGCGGCGCTGATGTATATAATGCAGGACTTACTACTACTCCTATGGTTTATTTTTTAACCGCCAGATATAATTTTGACGCTTCGGTGCAAATTACCGCTTCACACAATCCTAAAGAATATAACGGACTGAAAATATCAAAAACTAATGCCCTTCCTGTTGGTTTTGATTCAGGCTTGGGAGAACTTGAAAAGCTGATTAAAAATGCTGATATTAAAGTTTCACCTGACAAAGGTAAAATTGTGAACTTTGATATGAAAAATGAATATGTTTCGTTTTTGAAAAAATATGTTCAGGATATTTCAAATTTAAATATAGCCGTTGACTGCTCAAATGGCATGGCTTCCATTCTTATTAAAGAATTTCTGAATAAAGATATTCATTATATTTTTGATGAACCTGATGGCACATTTCCTAATCATGAACCAAACCCTCTAGAGGAAGAAACGGTGGAAGCTCTTAAACATCTTGTCCTTAAAGAAAAATGTGATGTAGGTGTTATTTTCGATGGCGATGCCGACAGGGTTATGTTTGTTGATGAAAAGGGTAAATTCGTTTCTCCTGATTTAATGATAGCAGTACTGGCTCATTATTTTCTCGAAGAAAAAGGTTTAAAAGGTAATGTTTTGCAGGATATTCGCACTTCCAAGGCTGTTGCCGAATATATTGAAAAATTTGACAGCAAAATGAATATGTGGAGAGTAGGACGCGCTTATGCCGCTATTAAACTTCGCGAAATTGATGGTATTTTCGGTGGAGAACTTGCAGGACATTATTATTTCCGTGATTTTTATTACTCTGATTCCGGCATTATGGCTTGCCTTATCATTCTAGGTGTTTTGAGCAAAATGAAGAAAAATAATATTTCTTTCTCCTCTTTGATTTCCAAAATTGAAGCTTATGCAAATTCAGGTGAAATTAATTTTAAAATAGAAGAAAAAGCAAAGGCAATGGAAAAAATGAAAGATTATTTTACTTCCATTGAAAAACCAACTGCCTTTTATGATTTTGATGGATATCGCATAGAGTTTGAAGATTGGTGGTTTAATGTTCGCCCTTCCAATACCGAACCATATTTGCGCTTTATTGCTGAAGCAAGAAATGTAAAATTACTTGATGAAAAAATTGATGCTGCAAGAAAAATCATCAAAGAATTTAATTAAAGTTTTTAAAATTGATTTCTCTCCGAAAATACATTTTTCGTAAATTTCAAGTAAATGATGCTAAAGATTAGACAGATTTATAGATTTAATTTTTCAAAAATCTGTGAATCTGTGGCAATTTTTTTATTTTGTAGTTTTTCTACTAGCGCTGAAAATCCACAATTTCCTTTTAATCCCGACTCACTAAATTATCACCCAAAAAGGCTCAGGGCGGTTCTTATAAGTGAAGGAACCGCTTATGCAGGTTCTATGTTTTTATTAAATCAATTTTGGTATAAAGATTACCCTCGTTCTTCGTTTCATTTTTTTAATGATAATGCTGAATGGCTTCAGATGGATAAAGTGGGGCATTTTACAACATCTTATTACATGGGTGTTTCCGGAATAAAATTATTAAAATTGACAGGGCTTGAACATAAAAAAGCCGTTTGGTATGGAGGAGCTGTAGGCGCCATCTATTTGTTAAATGTTGAAATTTTAGACGGTTTTTCCTCACAGTGGGGGTTTTCTGTCGGTGATTTTTCCGCAAATACATTAGGCGCATCCCTTGCTATTGGGCAAGAATTAGCATGGAATGAACAGCGAATATTATTAAAATGGTCGTATCATACTACAAAATATGCAAAATATCGCCCGAATGTTCTTGGGAACGATCTCTCTCAAACTTGGCTTAAAGATTACAACGGTCAAACATATTGGCTGTCAGCAAATATTGCCTCGTTTTTAAAGCAAGATTCAAAATTTCCAAAATGGCTTAATGTAGCTTTTGGCTACGGCGCCGAAGGTATGATAGGAGGTTATAAAAATCCGATAATCTATAATGGCATCATTATGCCCGATTTTGTTAGATACAGACAATTTTATCTTTCTCCTGATATAGATTTTTCCCGTGTTAAAACTAAATCAAAATTTTTGAAATTATTTTTTAATGCTTTAAATCTAATTAAATTTCCTTCGCCTACATTGGAATATTCAAAAGAAAAAAAATTACGATTTATTCCTGCCTTTTTTTAATTTTTTTTTATCTGCATATCTCGTAATAATGTAAATCTTAAAAATTAAGACAACTTTAATAAACAATTAACGTCTGTAAGCTGTCAAAATTAAAACACTGATTATCTTTGATTTTTAAAACTCATACTGTTGAAGCCTAATATTTTATTTATATTTTTTCACACATTGTCTATTAAAAAAAATATTGTATATTGCGTTCATGTTTTAAATTGCCAGATGAACTGTCATCTAAACAGAAAGCACAATTATTAATCAAATGAGAAAATTTTACATATTTTCTTCGCATAAATTGGTTAGCATCAATTATCTAACGCTATTTCGATTTTATATTATTTTTTCTTTTTTTCAGTTAAACTTTTCAATTGCCATAGGACAAACAGGCTGTCTTAATGCTGATTTTTCGCTTGGCGATTTTACAGGTTGGAATGCATATACAGGTAGTTTTGGCTCATGCTGTAATACTCTTGGTGTTGTAGCAGATCGACATACAATTATATCATCCCCCGGAACCGACCCAAATACTGGGGGCGCTTTAAGTGTATTACCTCCCGGCGAAACAACCTGCGCCCGTTTAGGAAATAGTAGCACTGGCGCAGAAGCTGAAAAATTAGAATATTCTATAACTGTAACACCCAATAATGCCCTGTTTATATATAAATATGCAGTGGTACTTCAGGATCCGTCTCACTCTTCTTCGCAACAACCTAAGTTTACTATTAACATTTTAAATTCCTCAGGTAATGTAATAGACCCTGTATGTGGTATGTACCAAGTAATTGCTTCAGGTTCAATTCCCGGGTTTCAAAATTATGGCTCCATTCGCTGGAAAGATTGGACAACAGTTGGTCTTAATCTAACACCTTACATGGGGCAGAGTATAAAAATTGAGTTTGCAACTTATGATTGTAGTCAGGGAGGTCATTTTGGTTATGCTTATTTAAAATGTTCCTGTAGCAAAATGACTTTAGGTATTGGATATTGCCCGGGAAGTTCAGCAGTTACAATTTCAGCTCCTTCAGGTTTTTCATATTTATGGTCCCCCGGTGGACAAACTACACAAAATATTAATATTTCTAATCCTGTTGATGGAACAACCTACTCCTGTGTTCTTACCTCGGTAAATGGTTGTCAGGTAACATTACAGTCAGTGCTTACACAAACAATTATCAATGCAAATTTTAGCGCTACGCCCGTAAATTGTAGTTATACCGTGAATTTTACTGATTTAACAACTATTAATCAGAATGAAGTTGCCGGATGGCTTTGGAATTTTGGTGATGGAAATACATCTACTCTACAAAACCCTTCTCATACATATTCTACTTATGGGAATTATAATGTTAGCCTTGTATCTACGAGTTCTGTGGGAGCATGTCAATCTACTAACACAACAGGAGCAAATCAAACTATAAATCTTCCGATGTTGCCTGTAGCCGAAGCAGGGAATAGTCATGCGGTTTGTGAAGGAAAAAATGATACTTTAACCGCAACAGGAGGCATATCTTATCAATGGAATAACGGTGTAATTAATGGAACTCCTTTCGTACCAACAGGTACAAAAACATACACTGTAACCGTTACAAATGCAAACAATTGTACCGCTACTGATAATGTTCTGGTAACAGTTAACTCTTCGCCGGTTCCCGAAGCAGGTATTAATCAAACGGTTTGTACAGGAATAAGTGTTACTCTAACCGCTACAGGAGGTACTTCATTTCAATGGAATAACGGTGTAAATAATGAAACCCCTTTCGTACCAACAACTACGAAAACCTATACTGTTACTGTTACGAACGAGAACGGTTGTAGTGCTTCTGATAATGTACAGGTAACCGTTAATTCTTTACCAATTCCAGAAGCAGGAAGTGATCAAACTTATTGTTTGGGAACTATTGATACACTAACCGCTACAGGTGGAACTTCATATCAATGGAATAATGGAATTACTAATGGTGTTCCTTTTACCCCTGCTTCCACAAAAACCTATATTGTTACAGTAACTGATGCTAATAATTGTACCGCTACTGACAATGTTACATTAACTGTTAATCCTCTGCCAATTCCAGAAGCAGGTAATAATAGAGCTTATTGTTTTGGTAAAATTGATACGCTTATTGCTACAGGTGGCATCTCATATCAATGGAATAACGGAATTACAAATGGTATTCCTTTCACACCTACATCCACAAAAACATATATTGTTACTGTTAGTGATGCAAATGCTTGTTCCGCTACTGATAACGTTACATTAACTGTTTACTCTCTGCCAATTCCCGATGCAGGTAATAATCAAATTTTTTGTTTAGGAACTGTTGATACACTCACAGCTACAGGCGGCACATCATATCAATGGAATAACGGAGTTACTAACGGAGTTCCTTTCACGCCAACATCTACAAAAACATATATTGTTACAGTTTCTGATGCAAACAATTGTACAGCTACTGATAATGTTACATTAACTGTTATATCTCTGCCAATTCCCGAAGCCGGTAATGATCAAACTTTTTGCTTGGGAACAATTATAACGCTATCGGCAAACGGTGGTACATCATATCAATGGAATAACGGGGTAACTGATGGAGTACCTTTTACGCCAACATCCACAAAAACATATACCGTTACAGTTACAGACGGGAACTATTGTACAGCTACTGATAACATTACCTTAAATGTTGATCCTCTTCCTATAGCAGAAGCAGGTACTAATCAAACTGTTTGCGCAGGAACAAGTGTTACTCTTACTGCTACGGGCGGTACATCGTATGAATGGAATAACGGAGTATTTAATGGGATCCCTTTTGTACCAACAACTACAAAAACCTATACTGTTACAGTTACTGATGGAAATGGTTGTACTGCTACAGATAACGTGCTTGTTATTGTGAACTCCCTACCTATTCCCGAAGCAGGTAATGATCAAATTGTTTGCGCGGGAACAAGCGTAACTATTACCGCAACAGGAGGTATTTCATATCAATGGGATAACGGAGTAACCAATGGAGTTTCTTTTGTGCCAACAATAACAAAAACCTATACTGTTACGGTTAAAAATATTAATAATTGTACCGCTACGGATTATTTGCAGGTAACAGTTAACCCTTTGCCAATTCCCGAAGCTGGTAATAATCAAACTGTTTGCGCGGGAGTGAGTGTTACGCTAAACGCAACAGCCGGAACTTCTTATCAATGGAATAACGGAGTAACCAACGGAGTTCCTTTTGTACCAACATCTACAAAAACCTATACAGTTACAGTTAAAAATATACACAATTGTACCGCTACTGATAATGTGCAGGTAACTGTTAACTCTCTGCCAATTCCTGAAGCAGGTGATAACCAAACGGTTTGCGCTGGAGAAAGAGTTACACTTAACGGTGCAGGTGGTACTTCATATTTATGGAATAACTCCGTAGCCAATGGTGTTACGTTCGTACCGACAACCACTTCAACATATATTGTTACTGTTAAAGATGGAAACAATTGTACGGCTACTGATAATGTACTTGTTACTGTTAACCCTCTGCCAATTCCCGAAGCAGGTGATAACCAAACGGTTTGCGCTGAAGTAAGTGTTACGCTAACTGCAACAGGCGGTACGTCATTTCAATGGAATAATGGTGTAACCAATGAGGTTCCTTTTGTTCCGTCAGCAACTAATGTATATACGGTAACAGTTACTAATACACATGGATGTACTGCTACTGATAATGTTCAGGTTAATGTAAACAATTTGCCTATAGCTGACGCGGGTTTGCCTAAAACTATTTGCATTGAACAAAGCACAACCCTTACAGCAACCGGTGTAGGAACTTACCAATGGGTTGGCGGTCCTCCAACAGCAACATATATAGTTTCTCCAATAACAACTACAACTTATTTTGTAACTGTTACAAATTCAAACGGGTGTACCGCATCTGACAGTGTTCTGATTAGCGTAACCCTACTTCCCATACCCGACGCAGGTTTGCCTCAAACTATATGCGCGGGACAAAGTACTGACCTTACGGCAACAGGCGGTGGGACATATCAATGGGATGGTGTTCCTGCTACAGAAACATATACCGTTAGCCCATTATCAACAACAACATATACCGTAATCGTTACAAAAAATGGTTGTACAGCATCGGACAATGTTCAGATCAATGTTACCCCTCTTCCTTTAGCCGATGCCGGTTTACCACAAACCTTATGCTTTGGACAAAGCGATACTCTCATTGCAACAGGCGGTGGAACATACCAATGGGATGCTGGTCCGGCAACTGCAACATATAACATTACCCCCTCTGCAACAACAACTTATACTGTAACCGTTACAAAAAATGGCTGTTCAGCATCTGACAATGTTCAGATTGTAGTAAATACTTTACCTTTAGCAGAAGCAGGTTCTAATCAGATAATATGTTACGGACAAAGTTCTAATTTAACAGCTTATGGAGGAACAGCTTATTCATGGAGTAATAATTCCAACAGTCAGAGCATAAATGTAAGTCCTTCTGCTACTACTACATATATTGTTACTGTTACAAATATTAATAATTGTACGGCTACGGATTTTATACAAGTAACTGTTAATCCTCTGCCATTAGCAGAAGCAGGTTCAAATTTAACTATTTGCTATGCAGACAGTACCAGGTTAAACGCAAGTGGAGGGACAGATTATGTATGGTTTCCCACCACAAAATTATCAAATTCAAATATTTTCAATCCTTTTGCATTCCCGCTTACCAGTACTACATACTCTGTTACAGTAACAGATAACAATGGTTGTTCTGCTGCTGATAATGTAGCAATTACTGTTTATCCCCAAATACCTGCTTCTGCTGGCTCAGATAGATCTATTTGCAAGTTTCAGGAAAGCGCTGATTTAAACGCTCAGGGCGGAGTGGCTTATGAATGGAGACCTTCAACAGGTTTGAGTAATCCTATTATAAACAATCCTATAGCCTCGCCAAATTCCACTACCACATACACTGTAACAGTAAGAGATGTAGGTGGCTGTACTGCAACTGATGATATAATATTGACAGTTAATACAGTTCCCTCTTATACATTCATATCAGATAGCGTAAACTGTTATTCGGGAACAGACGGATTGATCATATTATCACCTTCAGGTGGTACGAGGCCATATACTTATACATGGAGTCCTCAAGTATCTATTGATTCGGCAGCAGTAAATATTTCAGCAGGGCTTTACCAAATAACAATAACAGACAACAATGGATGTGATACTTCTGCCAACATACCTATTAACACCCCACCTCAATTAACTTTAAGTACAAGCGGCGATATAACAATATGCACTGGAGACAGTACAATAATAAGCGCAATAGCAAGTGGAGGTACGGGAACTCACACATTTACCTGGGATAATGGTTTGGGTACAGGAAGCAGTTTTAAAGTCAACCCTCCTAATACCAAAACATATACAGTTTTTGTTACAGATGAAAAAGGATGCGCGGTTACACCAATATCACTAACAGTAACGGTACTGCCTCCAATAACAGTTGATATTAGTGCAAATCCGGATGTGATCTGTTTTGGAGAAAATTCTATCTTGACAGCTTTAGCAACCGGAGGTAATCAAAATTACACTTTTATTTGGGAGCAGGGAATTTCAAATCAAAGTATAACAGTAACACCATCAACAAATACAACTTATCGGATCACAGTAACCGATAACTGTGGTTCGCCAAAAGGGTTTGATTCCGTCCAGGTTATTGTTAATCCATTACCTGTTATTGATTTTTCATCGGATACAAGAAACGGTTGCCAACCACTTGAAGTACATTTTACCGACAACAGTACACCTGCTATAAACGCTTGGTTATGGAACTTTGGCGATTATCAATCAGGGAATAATAACAACTCTACTATTCAAAATCCAACACATTTATACTCTTCATCCGGAGTTTATACTGTAACGCTTTCAGCAACTACTGCCAATAATTGTACAATAGACAGCGCTTTTCAGAATATGATTGATGTATATCCCAAACCGCTTGCTAATTTTAATATTAATCCGAGTACAGGTACCACCCTCTTGTCGCCAATAGTATTTTTTGATCTTTCAACCAATGCCACACAATGGTATTGGGATTTCGGCGATACTGCATCATTGGATAATACTTCTAACATTCCCAATCAACAACATACTTATAATAAAGCGGGCACCTATTTAGCTACTTTAATAGTATCAAGCATTAACGGCTGTTTGGATACAATTTCAAAAGAAGTGATCATAACACAAGATTTTGCTATATTTTTCCCAACAGCATTTTCACCAAATAACGATGGATATAATGATCTATTCAAACCGGAAGGTGATGGAATTGACTTAAACAATTACGAACTTTTAATTTTTAACAGATGGGGCGAATTGATGTTTAAAACAAATGATTTTTATGAATACTGGGATGGAAAAATAATGCGAAGCTCAAAGTCAGCTGACTTGGCAGTTTATTCCTGGGTTGTAAATTTAAGGGATGTATATGGTAACTTTTATAGTTACAAAGGACATGTAACAATTATAAGATAAATTAAGAAAATATTGTAAACTGCGTTTTTATTAAAATTTTTACACTCTCTAAGTACGAATAGAACGAAACTGATGAAGAATTTTAATATATATCCTTCACTAAAAAAGATTAGTTTAAATTATATTATACTATTCCGGTTATATATTTTTACATTTTTTATTTTATTAAATTTATCAATGGCAATAGGACAATCAGGCTGCCCTAATGTTGGTTTTTCACAGGGTGATTTTACAGGTTGGGATGCCTACACCGGTTATACTCCATCTTATGGCAATGGTATATGCTGTACAACATTTGGAGTGGTTTCGGGACGCCATACAATAATTTCAGCGCCCGGTACAGACCCTAACACCGGAGATGTTTTAAGTGTTTTGCCACCGGGCGAAACGGTATGCGCCCGTTTAGGAAATAGTAATGTTAATGGTGAGGCTGAAAAATTAGAATATTCTTTAACTGTAAATCCCAATAACACTTTGTTCATATATAAATATGCTGTGGTTCTTGAAGATCCGGGAAATAACCATGCTGTAAATGAAAGACCTAAATTTACAATTCGCATATTAAATTCTATTGGAAATGTGGTAGATCCTATATGCGGATTTTATGAAGTAGTTGCATCAGGCTCAATTCCCGGGTTTCAAAATTACGGTAATATTCGCTGGAAAGACTGGACTACTGTTGGTCTTGATTTAGCGCCTTATATGGGTCAGAATATAAAAATTGAGTTTTCCACTTACGATTGTGATTGGGGAGGGCATTTTGGATATGCTTATTTAAAATGTTATTGCAGCAAAATGGCAATATCGGTTGGTTATTGCCAAGGTGGTGGCTCTGGAGTTTCACTTTCAGCGCCTACAGGATTTTCATATTTATGGTCGCCGGGGGGACAAACAACACAAAATATTTCCATTTCAAATCCTGTTGACAGTTCAATTTATTCCTGTGTTCTTACATCAGTAAATGGTTGTTCAATAACTTTACAGACAATGCTTCTGCCAACTATTATCAATGCAAATTATAATGTAACTCCGGTAAATTGTAGTTATTCTGCAAATTTTACCGATTTAACAACTGTAAATATTGATAGTATTAGTTCATGGCTTTGGACTTTTGGTGACGGAACTACATCTGCTCTTCAAAACCCTTTACACACATATTCAGCCCCGGGCGGCTATAATATTAGCCTTGTTACTACCAGTTCCGCGGGAGCATGCACTTCTACAAAAAACTCTGCAATAAATATTTCACCTCTTTCAGCAATTAATGCAAGTTCCGATACCACTATTTGTAATGGAAAAATAATTGCAATATCAGCAACTTCAGGATGGGCATCATATTTATGGAGCGATAATTCCGATACTGCTTCCATAAATGTTAATCCAACTACTAATACTACTTACACGGTTACTGCAACTACATCCTTGGGATGTACTTCCACAGATAATGTGGTTGTTAATGTAATTGTAGTACCGGCAGATGCAGGCTCCGATCAAATAATATGCTTCGGGCAGAGCGCTAATTTAACAGCTTACGGAGGAGTTTATTATAATTGGAGTAATAATTCGAGCAATCAGAGCACAAATGTAAGTCCCTCTAATTCTACTACTTATACAGTAACTGTAACGGATGCAAATAATTGCACGGCAAAGGACAGTGTACAGGTAACAGTAAAAAATCTTCCTATTGCCGAGGCAGGTTCAAATTTGGCTATTTGTTTTGGAGATAGCACCACATTAAATGCAAGTCAGGGGATTAGTTATTCGTGGTTACCCATAACAAATTTATCCAATCCAAATATTGCAAATCCTGTTGCTTCTCCTATTATCACAACAAATTATACTGTAACCGTAACAGGTAGTAATGGCTGTTCTGCTGCTGATAGTATAAGTATTGCTGTTTATCCTCAGATTTCCGCCTCTGCAGGTCAGGATCAAACTATTTGCAGGTTTCAGGAAAGTGCTAACTTAGCTGCTCAGGGCGGAGCAAACTATGTGTGGAGCCCTGCAACAGGATTAAGTAATCCTAATATATCCAATCCCATCGCTTCGCCGACAAATTCTACCACATATACGGTTACAGTAAGTGATGCAAATAGTTGTACTGCTACAGACGTTATGACAATTACAGTTAATGCAGTTCCAACTTATACTTTCATATCAGATAGTGTAAACTGTCATTCCGGGGCAGATGGTTCAATAAGATTATCACCTTGGGGAGCTACTCGTCCATACACTTATGCATGGAGTCCACAGATATCCTATGATTCAGCGGCAGTAAATATTTCAGCAGGGCTTTATCATGTAACAATTACTGACAATAAAAGATGTGATACTACAGCTGAAATACAGATAAGTGAACCCCCTCTTTTAACTATAAGCACAAGCGGTAATGTTTTGATATGCAACGGAGAAAGCACAACTATTGGCGCAGCAGCTATTGGAGGGACAGGATCTCATACATTTACATGGGATAATGGTTTGGGTACCGGAAGCAGTTTTACAGTTAATCCTACATCTACAACAACATATTCAGTATCAGTAACAGATGCAAACAACTGCGCGATTGCTTCTTTATCATTAACAGTAACCATTTTGCCTCCATTAACAGTTGATGTTTCAGTAAATCCCGCTTCAATTTGCTTAGGACAAAATTCAGTATTAACTGCTACGGCAAATGGAGGTAACGGAAATTATATTTATACCTGGGGGCAGGGAATTGGCATTTCAAATCAAATTATAACAGTAGCCCCAGCTACAACGACTATGTATCCTGTTACTTTATCCGATGACTGTGGTTCTCCAAATGGAGTTGATTCTATAGAAGTTATTGTTAATCCCTCGCCTATTATCGATTTTGTACCGGATATGAGAAACGGTTGCCAACCTCTGGAAGTACATTTTACTGACAACAGTACACCTTCAACAAACGCTTGGTTATGGAATTTTGGCGATTATCAGTCCGAAATTAACAACAGTTCTACACTTCAGAATCCGACACATTTATACACTTCAGCCGGAATTTATACTGTAACACTTGAAGCAACTACAACTAATAATTGCGCAAGAGACAGCGCTTTTCAGAATATAATCGAAGTATATCCTAAACCGCTTGCAAATTTTAATGTTCAACCGCTTGCTGGTTCTACTACTTCACCGACAATAATATTTTTCGATCTTTCAACAAATGCAACACAATGGAGTTGGAATTTTGGCGATACTGCTTCTGCAAATAACACTTCTATAACCCCCAATTCACAACATACTTATAATAGCAGAGGAACTTATTTAGTAACACTTATAGTAACAAGTGCTAACGGCTGCCTTGATACAATTTCAAAAGAAGTAGTAATAGCACAGGATTTTGCAATCTTTTTCCCAAGCGCGTTCACCCCTAATGACGATGGAGATAATGAAGGATTCAGACCGGAAGGCGAAGGAATAGACCTGAATAATTACGCTTTGTTTATTTATGACAGATGGGGCGAATTGGTTTTTGAAACAAATGATTTTTATGAATATTGGGATGGCAGAATAATGCGAAGCTCAAAGTTGGCAGAAATAGCAGTTTATTCATGGGTTGTAATTTTAAAAGATTTATATGGTACATCATATCGTTATAAAGGACATGTAACCTTAGTAAGATAAATTTTGTATATTGCGTTTTTATTGGCTTAAATTTATTATCGTCATTATGAAAAATTATTTTTTTATATTTTTATTAGTTATTTTATTCTCTTTCACCGTAAAATCTCAACCCGGTTGTCCTAGTATTGATGCGGGATCCGATCAAACTGTAACTTGTATGAATCCTTGCGCCAGTCTTTCAGCTAATGTTTTTGCAACGGGCGCTACAACAAGTTATACTGTTTCTTCAATTCCTTATGCGCCGCCTTTTCCATACAATAGTGGAACGGCTATTATGATAGGACAAGATGATTTGTGGTCAAATATAATTACACTGCCTTTCAATTTTTGTTTTTTTGGTACATCATATAACCAGATTATTGTTGGAGCAAACGGATTAATTTCATTCAACATTTCAGACGAAGGAAGTTTTTGTCCATGGCAACTTTCAGCATCATGTCCAAGTTCCAGTCTGGTTGGTAATGAAACAGGTCCTTTTATTCTGGGATCGTATCACGATATAAACCCGGGAGTAGGAGGATTTATTTATCTTAGTGTATTAGGAAGTTATCCTTGCAGGACTTTTGTTGTAAATTTTTACAATATACCAATGTATTCGTGTACAGATCTTATTGCTACACATCAAATAGTTTTATATGAAAGTACAAATACGATTGAAGTATATGTAGAAAACTCTCCTTTATGCGGCACATGGAATTCAGGCAAACAGTGTATAGGAATACAAAATGCCACAGGGTCTCTTGGATATACTCCTCCCGGAAGAAATACCGGAGCATGGTCAGCAACAAACGAAGCATGGAGATTTACCCCAAATGGTACAGCAAACTATGCTGTTTCCTGGCTACAGGGAGGATCAGTAATAGCTACAGGTAATAGCACAACAGTATGTCCGACTACCACAACTACTTATGTTGCTCAGGCAGTTTATACAACTTGCGATGCATCTCCTCCTGTAACAGTTACAAATTCAATAATAGTAACTGTTGACAATACGATTGCTGAAGCAGGCACTAATCAGATAATATGTTCCGGACAAAGCGCCAATTTAACAGCTTACGGAGGAGTATCTTTTCATTGGAGCAATAATTCAAATAATCAGAGTACAAATGTAAGTCCTACCACCACTACTATTTATGCAGTAACAGTTACGGATGCCAATGGGTGTACTTCATCGGATAGCGTACAGGTAACTGTAAAAGACCCTCCTACTGCCGAAGCAGGTTCAAATATATCTATTTGTTATGGAGATAGTATCACATTAAATGGAAGTCAGGGAACCGGTTACGCGTGGCTCCCCATAACAAATATATCAAATCCAAGTATTGCCAGTCCTGTTGCATTCCCTATTTCAACCACTACTTATAATCTAACTGTAACCGGCAGTAATGGTTGTTCTGCTTCTGATAATATTACAATTACAGTTTATCCCCAGATTTCTGCCTCTGCAGGCTCAGATCAATCTATTTGCAGGTTTCAGGAAAATGTTAATTTAGTAGCGCAGGGAGGAACAACTTACGCGTGGAGTCCGGCAACAGGATTGAGTAATCCTAATATTTACAATCCCGTTGCTTCACCAAATACATCTACCACATACACAGTAACAGTTAGTGATGATAATGGCTGTTACGAAACTGATGATATAATACTAACCGTTAATGCAGTTCCATCTTATACTTACACGACAGATAGTGTGAGCTGTAATTCCGGTACAGACGGATTAATACGTTTATCTCCAACCGGAGGTACGCGTCCATATACTTATGTATGGAGTCCTCCAATATCTTATGATTCATTGGCAATAAATATTTCAGCAGCAACTTACCATGTAACAATTACAGACAATTACGGCTGCGATACGACAGCAAATATATCGATACATGAACCGACCCGATTGACTTTAAGCACAAGCGACGATGCTTCAGTTTGCATTAACGAGAGCACAATAATAAGCGCAACAGCAAATGGAGGTACCGGAACTCATATATTTACCTGGGATAATGGTTTGCCCACAGGAAGCAGCCACACAGTTAGCCCTACCTCTACAACAACATATACTGTTTCTGTAACAGATGCAAATGGTTGTACTATAGCATCCGAATCATTGATTATAACTGTATTACCTCCAATATCATCTGATGTTACAGCAAATCCGGCTTTAATTTGTAATGGTGAAAATTCCGTATTAACAGCTATAGCAAATGGAGGTAATGGAAATTACATTTATACGTGGGGACCTGGAGTAGGCGTATCTAATCAAAGCATAACAGTAACTCCATCGGCAACTACAACATACCGGCTTACAGTAACCGACGACTGTGGTTCGCCACAAAGCGAAGACTCAGTACAAGTTATTATTAATCCATCGCCTATAATTAATTTTGTAGTGGATAAAATAAACGGTTGCCAACCTTTAGAAGTACATTTTACTGACAACAGTACGCCTGCAATAAGCGGTTGGTTATGGGATTTTGGCGATTATCCATCAGGAGATAATAACAACTCTACCCTTCAGAATCCAGCACATTTATACACTTCCGCAGGAATTTATACTGTAACACTTGAAGCAACTACCATCAATAATTGCACAAGCGATAGCTCTTTTCAGAATATGATCGATGTATATTATAAACCTGTTGCTAATTTTGATGTTAATCCGGCTTCAGGTTCAACTCTTTCGCCAACAATAATATTTTTTGATATTTCAACAAATGCCGTACAATGGGATTGGAATTTTGGAGATAATGCTTCAACAGACAATACCTCGACCCTTCCCAATAATCAGCATACATATAGTAATGCAGGAACTTATATAGTTACATTAATGGTAACGAGTATTAACGGTTGTATGGACACAA
>JAAXXA010000351.1 GCA_013334735.1 Bacteroidota bacterium | reverse complement strand
TAGTGGTGGTGCCGGAAATGCTAATTCTATTTCGGGTTCTTCTGCAACTTATGCAGGAGGAGGGGGAGGCGCATGTTGGACAACCGGTACAGCAGGAACAGGTGGCGCAGGTGGGGGAGGCAATGGTGCGGTTGTCAATTCTGGTTCTAACGGTACTGCAAATACCGGAGGAGGTGGTGGCGGAGGTGGCGCTTCCGGTAATGGAGGTTCGGGAGGTTCCGGAATTGTGATTATAAGTTATACTACCCCTATTTTAGTTCCTACTGTTTCTACACAAGCCGTAAATAATATTTCTATTACAACAGCAACAGGAAATGGGACGATAACTGCCGATGGCGGAGCAACAATAACTGAGAGAGGTATATGCTGGAATATATCAACAACTCCTACAACAGCTAACAGCAAAGCAACTTACTCAGGAACTACCGGAGCTTTTTCCACCTCAATGACAGGTTTAAATGCCGGCACATTTTATTATGTTAGAGCTTATGCTATTAATTCTGTTGGAATAAGCTATGGAAATGAGGTTAATTTTACTACTTTAGCAACATTCCCCACAGTTACAACACAAGCAGTCAGTAATATTGCTCCTGCAACAGCCACGGGAAATGGAACGGTATCAACTGATGGAGGCGCAACAATAACTGAGCGAGGTGTATGCTGGAATACATCAACAACGCCAACTACAGCTAACAACAAAACAACTTCGACAGGTACTACAGGATCATTTAATTCTTCATTAACAGGATTAACTCCCGGGACTCATTATTACGTGAGGGCTTATGCAATTAATTCTGTTGGAATAAGCTATGGGAATGAGGTTAATTTTACAACTCTGGCTCCTGCTTCGGTGGACTGGAATTACAGCAATGTACAGGAAATTACTTTAACTAAGGATCGTACCTTAACATTTTCCAACGGTAAGAATGGAGGACTCTATACGCTTATTATTAAACAGGATTCTAACGGTGGCTGGTCAGTTACCTGGCCCTCGAATATAAAATGGACAGGCGCTGGAACGCCCCCTGTATTAAGCACTTCAGCTAATGCTGTTGATGTAATAAAATTTGTATATGACGGTACTGATTTTTTGGAAACCGGAATATATAAACATTGATCATATTAATTTTTGTTATTAAAAATATAAATTATGAAAAAACTATCTTTATTTTTAATTGCGAATTTTTTTACTATAAACTTTGCGTTTTCACAAGAAGCAACTAATAATGCCTTGCAGGCAAACCCTTATTTAATAAAGGGAAATAATAATTCTAATAACTCTTCAATGCCTGAAGCGCAAAAAGAATTGCCAACTTTTGAAAGTGGCTGGAACTATAATACTTTACAAATTGGTAAAAACAAATTCCAAACAAGCTTTCTTGTAAAACAAATTAATTATTTGGATGAAGACAATGTTTTCAAGCCTATTGTTCCTACATTCACTGAAACTACAAATGGCTTTGTAATGTCTCAGGCTCCATTCACGGTAATTGCTCCTTTAACTTCAGATGGAATCGCCAAGTTCATCAATAACAATCGGTTTGATATTGTTTCTGAAACTAAAATAAATGAGCCAAGCCTTACTGCCAGCATTCAAGCAATCGGGACAGATAATGTTTCAGGAAATATAGAAGAAGCTGATTTAGGCTGGGGAATTGTACAATATGTTATTTACAAAAATGCTTATCCCAAATATAACGCCGACCTGATCTACTGGGTACATCAGGGAAAAACGCCAACATTAAAAAAACTTATAAGGTTTAATTCTTTTGATAAAGCGCCTATAAAAGAAACGGCATTCAATTTTCGAATTTTTTACGATAAAGATGTTTATTTTCAAAAGTCGATTAATAATGAAATGCTTGCATGGGCAGGAAAAGATACAATTACAGATTTTAAGGGAAACATAAATACCATACTTGCAGAAAATAAATATATGGACAGCCATCCTACGAAGCGTATTATCGGGATGGAAGAATTCAGAATATGGGATTCGGGTAAATCGTCTTATGTTGCCGAAGACTCAGCAATAAGGAAAAAAACACGACTCATAAAGATAACAATTGCTCCTGAAGCCAATTCCGAAAGCTTTATCTTATCTAAAATAATTCCAGATAACTTTTTCAAATCAGCAGTTTTTCCTGTTTATTCCGATGCTACTTTAAACTGCAGCTCCGTTGCAGGTGATGGTTCAGTTCAATATTGGAATAATTCATCATGGACTACTGCTCATAATGCAACAAGCGGGCAATATACCGGAAGTGATGGATTTGATTATGCCTCCACGGGAATGACCGCAGGCGAATGGACAAATGGAAATTGGCAGATTGTAAGAGCCTTTTGCCCTATAGCAACTACTTCATTACCTGGCGATGCAATAATTTCCTCTGCTAGTCTTTGGATCTACGCGGCAATTTGGGGTACGGCTTCCAGAAATGTTTGTATGGTTAGGCAAACTCAAGCCAGCGTTTTTTCTTTAGTTAATAGTGATTATGGACAAATAAGTTCAACTCAAAAAATAGCAGCCGATAAAGCTTCCGGCGATTGGGGATCAGGAGCATATTTAGAGTGGCCATTAACAGATTTAGCCTATATTACCCCAGGAGGTTATACAAAAATTGGACTTAGAACCACAGCTGATTATAACAATACACAACCGGGAGAAACCGGAGGGATATCATCTATCCGTACTTCCGAATATACTCCATCTGGTACCAACCCAAAGCTGGTAATAACTTATATAGTTCCTGCATCTCCAACAGTTTCAACACAAGCAATTAATAGTATCGCAGCCACAACAGCCACTGGTAATGGAAATGTAACAGATGATGGCGGAGCAGCAATAACCGAACGTGGTGTTTGTTGGAATACTTCAACAGCTCCTAATACATCTAACAACAAAACAATTTCATCAGGAACCACAGGAGCTTTAGCGGCTTCGATGACGGGTTTAACTGCCGGTACACTTTATTATGTAAGAGCGTATGCAATTAACTCAGTAGGAATAAGCTATGGAAATGAAGTAACTTTTACTACTCTTAATATTCCAACCCTTACCTCTCCTACTGCCACTAACATTACAATGAGTACTGCAATTCTTGGCGCTAATGTAACCTCCGATGGCGGCGCTTCAATCACAGCCAGAGGCACTTGCTGGGGTACTGCGGCTAATCCTACCACCAACTGTGTTGCAGAAGGCGGAGTTACTACCGGAGTGTTTACCCATGCAAGAACAGGACTTCCGTGGGGTACTTTCATTTATCACAGAGCTTATGCTACAAACAGCGTTGGTACAGGATATTCAGCAGACGGGACTTTTACCACGTCCTCCCCTACCCCTGCCACGGTAGATTGGAACAACAGTAATGTGCAGGAAATTACATTATCTACAGATCGTTCCTTAACATTTACCAACGGTAAGAATGGAGGTCTTTATACTCTGATTATAAAACAAAATGCAACAGGCGGGTTGACTTTTACATGGCCATCAAATGTAAAATGGGCAGGAGGAGTAGCGCCAACATTAACATTTACTCCCAATGCAATTGACATAATTAAATTTATATACGACGGAACAAATTACTTAGATTACGGTATCAGGATGGATATTAAATGATCAACTTACTATTTTTAATTTTATATTTCTTAAATCATGAAGAAACTTGCTCTCTTTTTAATCACAAATATACTGCTTATCAATTTTGCTTTTTCGCAAATTATAGCTACGGGCGGGACTATTACATATTCAGGAGGAAAAACCATACATACTTTTACAAGTAGTGGTACTTTTTCTGTTTCTTCAGGAAGTGGAAATGTTCAGGTTCTTGTTGTAGGCGGCGGCGGCGGTGGCGGTAATGGCACTCCTGGTACTTATGGAGGTGGTGGCGGTGGTGGAGCTGGTGGTTATCTTTATGATGCTGCCCATGCGATCATTGCACAAACTTATACCATTACTGTTGGCAACGGTGGTTCGGGCACCAGCAGTAATGCAACCGGTAGCAACGGTGGAAATTCTATTTTTCATAATTTAACTTCTTATGGTGGAGGTGGTGGTGGTTTAGGTGGTAGCGGCAGCAGTGGTGGTAGCGGCGCTTCAGGTGGCAGTGGTGGAGGTGGTGGTGTTGGAT
>JAAXXA010000350.1 GCA_013334735.1 Bacteroidota bacterium | reverse complement strand
GTGCCTGCTTCGCAGGCACAAACCATCTTACACCCTCTCTCTCTATTACCAACATTGTCATTCCGAATGTAGCACCGCGGAATGAGGAATCTCTATTTTATTAGATATGCGTAACATCAGTTATTACATAAAATAATTTTAAACATAAATTATCTGTGTTCATCATAATCATCCGCTTTATCTGCGTTCCATTGTATTTGAATGTATTATATACTAAAAAGTATTTTTTTTTGAGTTATAATAAATTTTATTTATTTTAGCCGGATGAATTTTTAATAAAAATAATAATAAATTAAATGGAGGAAATATAATGGAAACTAATGAAATGAAAGCATTGGGAATGATAGAAACCAGAGGCTTTACAGCAATGGTTGAAGCATCAGATGCAATGGTTAAAGCAGCAAATGTAGAGCTTATCGGTTACGAAAAAATCGGAGGCGGATTTGTAACTGCTATTGTACGCGGAGATGTTGCAGCAGTTAGAGCAGCAGTTGATGCAGGTATTAAAGCAGCCGAAAAAGTTGGTGAAGTTGTTTCAACTCATGTAATTCCAAGACCTCACGAAAATGTAGATATAGCTCTACCATTAGGTCGTACAATAATCAAGAAAACAAAATAAAATGGACGATTCAAAAGCTCATATAGATCTAAGAACATATATTTTTTTAGATTCGTTACAACTTCAAATGGCTTCGTATCTGTCAACTATTTCCAGAGGATATCTTCCTGTAGGTGGTCAGGCTTGTTGTATTATCGAAATTGCTCCGGGTATTGAAATAAATACTTTAACTGACATAGCTTTAAAGGCTACACACGTTACTCCCGGTATGCAGATAGTTGAACGCGCTTATGGTATGCTTGAAGTACATTCCGACAGTCAGGGCGATACCCGTATGGCAGGAGAATCGGTATTAAGGGCAATAGGGAGAAAAGAAGAAGATAGAATTAAACCTAGAATCCTGACCAGCCAATTAATTAAAAACGTTGAAGACCATCATGCTCAGTTGATTAACAGAACAAGAATGGGAATGATGCTTTTAAGAGGCGATACCTTGTTTGTTCTTGAAGTTGAACCCGCCGGATATGCTTATTTTGCCGCAAATGAAGCTGAAAAGTCTGCAAATATCAATATAATTGATGTAATGGGATCCGGAAAGTTCGGAAGAGTTTACATAGGCGGAGAAGAAGCTGAAGTTTTGGAATGTAAAAATAATGTTGAAAAACGTTTAGCTGAAATCACAGGAAGAGAAGAGTATAAATAAAATTAACAGATATTAAAATTCAGTTAACAGTTGGCAATTGGCAATAATGTTTGCAAATTGTCGATTGCTGACTGTTAATTTTTCACGATTTTTTTAATAATTTAATAAATAAAAAGAGGAGAAAAAAATTATGTCAGAAAATAATACAGAAGCATTGGGAATGATAGAAACCAGAGGTTTTACAGCTATGGTTGAAGCATCCGATGCAATGGTTAAAGCAGCAAATGTACAGCTTATCGGTTACGAAAAAATCGGTGGCGGATTTGTAACTGCTATTGTACGCGGAGATGTTGCAGCAGTTAGAGCAGCAGTTGACGCAGGTATTAAAGCAGCCGAAAAAGTTGGTGAAGTTGTTTCAACTCACGTAATCCCAAGGCCACACCAAAATGTAGATATAGCATTACCATTAGGTCGAACAATAATTAAAAAAGTAAAATAAAATGGATGATTCAAAAGCTCATATTGATCTAAGAACATATATATTTTTAGATTCGTTACAACTTCAAATGGCATCTTATATGTCAACAGTTTCCAGAGGATATCTTCCCGTAGGCGGACAAACATGTTGTATTATCGAAATTGCTCCGGGTATTGAAATAAACACTTTAACCGACATAGCTCTTAAGGCAACCCACGTTACTCCGGGTATGCAAATTGTTGAACGTGCTTACGGTATGCTTGAAGTACATTCAAACAGTCAGGGTGATACCCGTATGGCAGGAGAATCGGTATTAAGGGCAATAGGGAGAAAAGAAGAAGATAGAATTAAACCAAGGATCCTTACCAGTCAATTAATTAAAAACGTTGAAGACCATCATGCGCAGCTTATTAATAGGACACGACATGGTTCGATGCTTCTAAGAGGTGATACTTTGTTTGTTCTTGAAATTGAACCTGCAGGATATGCTTATTTTGCAGCAAATGAAGCTGAAAAATCAGCAAATATCAACATTATTGAAGTTATGGGATTTGGTAAATTCGGAAGAGTTTATATAGGCGGAGAAGAAGCTGAAGTTTTGGAATGTAAAAATATTGTCGAAAAACGTTTAGCTGAAATCACAGGTAGAGAAGAGTATAAATAAGTACTTAAAGTGAGCTAAAGTTTGGAGTACTTATAGTTAAAAATTGGGGCTTAAACTCTAGGCACTTTAGGCACTCCAAACTTTAGGCACTATTTAGCCACAATTATTTTAAATTAAAACCTTAAAAAGAGGAGAACAAATTATGTCTCAAAATAATACAGAAGCATTAGGAATGATAGAAACCAGAGGTTTTACTGCAATGGTAGAAGCTTCGGACGCAATGGTAAAGGCTGCAAAAGTTGAACTAATTGGCTACGAAAAAATTGGCGGTGGATTTGTTACTGCAATTATTCGTGGTGATGTTGCAGCAGTAAGAGCTGCAGTTGACGCAGGTATTAAAGCCGCTGAAAAAGTTGGTGAAGTTGTTTCAACTCATGTTATTCCAAGACCACATAACAATGTTGATATTGCATTGCCACTGGGTAGAGGCAGCTCAAAGTAGTGTCTGCTTACAAAGTCAGCGATTTTAAAATAATTGATTTAAGAACAAGGATTAACGATTTTAGATTTAAGATTGAATATCAGTTTTATAAATCACAAATCTAAATTCTAAAATCATAAATTATTACTTATAACATAGTTTATATAAACACTAAGTAAAAATGATATTAGCAAAAGTTGTTGGAACTATTGTTTCCACTCAAAAGGATCCTAAAATGGAAGGAATTAAATTCCTGATGTTAGAAAAAATAGATCCTGTAACTCTTAAAGGTAAGAACGATTTTGTTGTTGCAATGGATAGTGTTGGCGCAGGAATAAACGAAATAGTTTTTTATGTTTCAGGCAGCAGCGCCCGTTTTACTAGAGTAACTGACGGAGTACCTACTGATTGTACAATAACCGCGATAGTTGATTTTATTGAAAAAGATGGTACTTATTCTTACCGGAAAGACTAAGCGGAAGAATAATGTCAGATTTCAATATCCAATAATGAATATCGAATATTAAATAACGAAGTATTACTTCATCATTTAATATTGAATGTTGGATATTAAAAATTAATTTGTAACAAACTTATTTTTAATAAAACCTTAAAATGATTTTAGGAAAAGTTGTAGGAACGGTAGTAAGCAGTTCAATGAATACAGACATTCAGGGAGCGCGATTTCTATTGGTCGATAAAAGTAATCAGCGCGGTGAAAAAAAAGGTGATTACCTTGTAGCGCTTGATCTTGTTGGAGTTGGCAACGATGAATTGGTTATGGTTTCTGAAGGTTCACCGGCAAGAGAAACACCAACTACTATTAATAAGCCGGTTGATGCTTTAATAGTAGGTGTTATAGATATGATTGATGAAAAAGGGAATATAGTTTATAAGAAATGAGGAACGAATGAGCTTAATTGTACTGGGTGCGTTAGAATTTAGCAGTATTGCCATTGGTATTAAAGCTCTTGATGAAATGGTTAAAATTGCACAAATTCAAATAATAGATGCAAGAACTATTTGTCCGGGAAAATATCTGATAGTTTTTAGTGGTGATGTTGCCTCTGTTGAATATTCCTTTAATAAAGGTGTTGAAACAGGAAAAGAATGTGTTATTGACAGCTTATTTCTTCCAATGATACATCAGGGAGTTATTCCTGCAATAGGTAAAATCATAAAAACTGATGATTGGGATACGATAGGAATAATTGAAACGTTATCTGTTGTTTCGGGTATCGAAGCTGCCGACGCTGCAGCAAAAGAAGGAGGAGTTAATATTATTGAGATAAGACTTGCTATTGGATTTGGTGGTAAATCTTATGTTAAAATGATGGGCAAACTTGAAGATGTTCAGGCGGCAATGGCAGCA
>JAAXXA010000349.1 GCA_013334735.1 Bacteroidota bacterium | reverse complement strand
CCTTACGTTCCGTTTATTTTACCGATGCCAATAATGGTTATGCAGCAGGCGATTCAGTAACGGTAATTATAAAGTTATCGCAACCCGTTTCTTATGCATGGACACCATCTACAGGTTTGGATACAATAAATATAGCAAACCCTTTAGCAAGCCCAATTTCAACCACTACTTATTATATTACAGATACCACAAGCACCGGTTGCATTGCTATTGATAGTGTTACTGTTTTTGTAAATCCATTAACGGCAGATGCAGGAACAGATAAAACAATTATCTGCGGTGGAACAGCGCAACTTAATGTTACTACAAACTATACGGGAAGTGATACACTTACATACATCTGGTCGCCGTCAACGGGGCTTAATTACGACACAATTCCAAACCCCACAGCAACAGTTACAGACAGCATAACATATACTGTTACCGTTACAACACCTACCGGCTGCATTGCTATTGACACTATCAACATTATTGTAAACCCCTTAACAGCATATACAGGAACAAATATGACAATTGTTTGCGGAGGAACAGCGCAACTTAATGTTACTTCAAATTACACAGGAACCGATACACTTACTTATATCTGGTCGCCGGCAACAGGACTTAATTATGACACTATTCCAAATCCTACGGCAACAATTACTACTGATAGTTTAACTTATACAGTTACCGTTACAACACCCACCGGTTGTGTTGCTATTGATAGTATTACAGTTTATGTAAATCCGTTAATTGCAAATGCCGGATCAAATAAAGTAATTATTTGCGGAGGAAGTATTCAGTTAGATAGTGTTATTACAAACTATACAGGAACAGATACTCTTACTTATGTCTGGTCGCCGTCAACAGGATTGAACTACGACACTATTCCAAATCCTACAGCAACAATTACTACTGATAGTCTGACTTTTACAGTTACCGTTACAACTCCCACCGGCTGTATTGCTATTGACAGTATTACAGTTTATGTAAATCCATTAATTGTTTATGCAGGAACCGATAAAACAATTATTTGCGGAGGAAGCGCACAGTTAGACAGTGTTATTACAAATTATACAGGAAGCAGCGCTCTTACATATAATTGGTCTCCGTCAACAGGACTGAATTATGACACTATCCCAAACCCTACAGCAGCAGTTTCTGACAGCACTACATATACTGTTACCGTTACAACATCCAATGGCTGTATTGCCACCGATCATGTTACAATAACACTAACACCTTTGCCCGCAGAAGATATCTGCTATGTTGAATTTGATTCGGCAACTTCAAAGAATAACATTAGCTGGGCATCTAACCTTTTAGCCAATATGGATAGCGTTCATATTTATAATGAAATATCAACAGGAGTATGGTTACAGGTGGGGGCAGCATCTGCAAGCCAGAGTAATTATATTGATACTCTTTCCAATCCATTTAATCAATCATATAGTTATAAAATTTCGGTAAAGGATACCTGCGGTAACGAAACAAGTACTTCTGCATCACATACTACTATTACACTTTTAGCTACTTATGATCAGGGAACAAATACTTATGGTTTTACATGGTCGGAATACAAGGGACTTACAATAGCAAATTATAATATATATGGAATTACTCCCGGCGGACCGGATACTCTTATAGGAACCGTACCCGGCAACCAGTATTTTTATAACTATACAAATCCCAGCCTGTTCTTTACAAAATATTATGTCGGCTTTACCACACCATCATGCACAAGCAAAACAAATCATCTTGTAAAATCAAATTACGTGCAGTCGCCCACAGGCATAGCGGAAAATGCAGAAATAAACAATCTGGTTTCTCTATATCCAAACCCTGTTACCGATAATTTGCAGATAAAAACTGACTTACAAATAATAAACATAGAAATAACGGACATTACAGGAAGACTGCTATACACAACCACAACATCCAAAACCATTGATTGCAGTATGTTTGTAAAAGGGGTTTATTTTGTAACGATAAAAACTGAAAAGGGGATAGTTGTGAAGAAGGTTATTAAAGCATAAGTGAAAAGTGAAAAGTGAAAAGTGAAAAAGGGACAAGGGACAAGGAACAAGGGAAGGTAAAATGGTAATCGGTAAGCGGCACTTCGGCTCCGCTCAGTGTCCGAATCAGTAATTGATAACACGTAATTCGTAATTGATAATTCGTAATTGATTAAAACGTAATTCGTAATTGATTAACCCTTAATTGAAATTTACACAAATATTCATAAATTATTTCGTAATATTGTAAAAAATAAAATCTAAAAAAATGGACACTTTTGAACAATTAAATGCAATTTTTTGCAAAGTTTTTGATGATAATGATATTAAAATCAATAAAGAAACAACATCCAATGATATTGACGGTTGGGATTCGCTTTCGCATGTAAATTTGGTGGTTTCAATAGAAAAAGGTTTTGGAGTAAGATTTAAAAATGCTGAAATTTTACGTTGGAAAAACGTAGGGCAAATGTTTGAAACTATTGAAGAAAAATTAGCTGAAAAAACAAATAAGGCATAAGGGATAAGGCACAAGGGATAAGGCAAAAGAGGGGATTAGAATAAATGCCTGAAAGGAATTAGAATTACTTCAAAAATGCGCTGAATAATAGTTCTGTTAACCCACTTTTCATAATCAAAGGGAATACAATCGCCAATAGTTTCCTGAATGTGTTCTTCTAATAATTTTATTACTTTTTTTTCTTTTCCAAACAAATCAATTTCGTGCATAAAGCGAAAACTCCTGTAATCAAAATTTGAAGAACCAATTACAAAATTAGTTCTATCGGTCATAAATATCTTACAATGCAGATTTCGGGGAGTATAAAACAAAAAGTTTACTTTATTTTTGTGCATCTCGCCAAGATATTTATTACGTAAAATATCTACAATATTAACATCCGAATGTTGCGGCGAAATTATATTTACGTTAACACCTCTGAGTGCCGCATCCATAAGGGCTTTTCTCATAAAGCTACCCGGCAGGAAGTACGGAGTTTCTATAATAATCTCTTTTTTTGCACTTTTAATTAGTTCAAGAAATTTTTTACGGGTAGGCGCTTGTAATACGGTGGAAGGTACATTGGGCATTATTTCAAAATCATTGTAAAAAAGAATTTTTGTAGCGCTGAATTTATCATAAATTAATTTGTTGTAGATCCTATAACTTTCTATAAATGTTTCTTTAAAAACTTTTGTAATGTCCCCTGCCAAACGAAGTGATGACTCTCTCCAGTTTAAAGCATATTCGGCAATATTTGATGAACTTATATATGTAATTTTATCGTCAATAATAAGCAATTTGCGGTGATTTCGTTTGTGACCTTTTGTGAAAAAATCAATATTGGGTTTTATTTTTTTAAAAAAACGTACTTCGCCACCAAATTTGATCATCTCTGCAAAAAAACTTTCGGAAACATAAGCGCCCCATGAATCAATCATTACCTTTATTTTTACACCCTGTTTAGCCTTGCAGGTTAATGCATCTCTGAATTTAATGCCTATCTGATCGTTGCCATATTTATAAGTTTCAAGATAAATATAATCTTCAGAATGTTCAATATCCTCTATCATCGCGTTAAACATACGCAAAGGGTCATCGTAAAAGCGATATTGTGGATTTTTTGAAAAAGGCATCTGAGAATTTATTTAATACTAAAATACAAACATTATACGAATATTATTTGTTTTAGATACATGTTTAGTAAAATATATAAATTTAATCGGTGTAATTAAATATTGCTTTAACTTTAAATTTAGGTATCATTAAGTTCGCATTTTGAGCTTCAAGCTACAAGTCGCAAGCTACAAGCCACTAGCTACAAGATGCAAGCTCCTAACTCTCAGCTCCCGATTATCAACTCCTAACTCCCAACTTTAAACACTTCAAGCACAATATATTTTATACAATTCTTTGAATCTTTAAATTTTCTATCTTTGTTATCAAAATTTAAACTTTTATTATGATAAAATCAATGACAGGGTTTGGAAAATCTGTTTCTGAATATGGCGAAAAAAAAATATGTATAGAAATACGCACACTCAACTCCAAACAGCTTGATATTAATGCAAAAATTTGTCGTCTCTATAGAGAAAAAGAATCGGATATCCGTTCTATCGTGGGTAAAGATATTGAAATATCAATCTTACCTCTTTCAATA
>JAAXXA010000007.1 GCA_013334735.1 Bacteroidota bacterium | reverse complement strand
TTCTAATAACAAGCAAATTATGAAATATGAGTTATTATTGTTATTATATTAAAAGATTAATTTCTAATAGAATGTGATTTATTATTAAATTCTATATATTTTTGTTATTTAATAATTTATTAACAATGATTGGAAATAATAAAATTTTAGTTATAGGAAGCGATCATGCCGGATATAGAATAAAGGAAGTAATTAAAAATTATTTATTGTTAAAAGGCTATAAAATTAGGGATTGTGGAACATTTTCGGAAGAAAGTGTTGATTATCCTGATTATGCTCATTTAGTAGCCGCAGATATAAATGATAATAATGAACATACAGGAATATTAGTATGTGGCAGCGGTAATGGAGTTTGCATAACTGCAAATAAACATCAATCAATAAGAGCAGCATTATGTTGGACAACAGAAATTGCCTCGTTGGCGCGCTTACATAATGATGCTAACATTTTATGTTTACCTGCAAGGTTTATTGATTCAGAAACAGCAATAAATATTGTAAATACATTTTTAAATACAAATTTTGAAGGAGGAAGACACGAAAGAAGAATAAAAAAAATACCTTTATAAAATAGTAAAAAGTGCCTAAAGTTTGGAGTGCCTTGAGTGCCTAAAGTTGAAGTACTTATTAATTATTAAAAAAATATAAATTATGTCAGACTATTATCAGGAATTTATAGAAGCTTCAGAAAAAAAAGCTTTTGATAAAAATCACAGAAAAACTGTCAATTTTAATATTTCAAAATATGATGCTGTAGTACCTAAGGGAAAAATGCAATATTGTAATTTAAGTCTTGCAAAAGAAAGGGCAGCTCATATTAAGCATAAAACCATAAATGATCTTGGTAAATATCTTGTAGATTTTGAAGCTAATTTTGTATCAAGAGGAGGAAAAATTATATGGGCGCTTGATCAGGTTGAAGCTGTTAAAGAAATATTAAACATTTTAAAAAAATACGATTCTCGTTATGTGGTTAAATCAAAGTCGATGATAACCGAAGAAATTGATATTAATGCACATTTAAAGGATAAAAAGATAGAATCGCTTGAAACAGACTTAGGTGAATATATTGTTCAATTAGCAGGTGAAAAACCATATCATATCATAACACCTGCAATGCATAAATCGAAAGAAGACATTGCAGAATTATTTTATAATAAATTTGGTTTTCATAAAGATGCTACTCCTGAAGAAATAACAGCTTTTGTTAGAAGATTATTGAGAGATAAATTTATTACTGCAGATGTTGGAATAACTGGAGCTAATTTTATAATTTCCGACATTGGAGGTATTGCTTTAACAGAAAATGAAGGAAATGCTTTAATGACAGTTTCATTTCCTAAAATACATATAGTAATTGCCGGAATAGAAAGAATTATTCCTTCGATGAAAGACCTTGACCTTTTTTGGCCTCTTCTTTCCACTCATGGCACAGGTCAAAATATAACAGTTTACAATACTATACTTACCGGACCAAGACAGGAAGATGAAAAAGACGGACCCGATGAAATGTATGTTATTTTATTAGATAACGGCAGAACAGAAGTTTTAGACCATGAAGAGCAACGCAGAGCTCTTTCATGTATTAAATGTGGTGCGTGCCTTAATGGCTGCCCTGTATATAAAAATATTGGAGGTCATGCTTATGGTACTACATATAGCGGTCCCATAGGCTCGGTTATTACACCTTATATGAGAGGTATGCAGGAATTTAAACATCTGAGTTTTGCTTCATCGCTATGTGGTAAATGTACCGATGTTTGCCCGGTTAAAATAAATCTGCATAAATTGTTGTTGTTTAATAGGCGCGATTCCGTTAAGATGGGTTATACAACCCGAATGGAAAAAATAACAATGTATGTATGGAAAAATGCTATGAAAAGAAGATGGTTTCTCGAAAAAGCAACTCCTAAAATGAAGAATTTTATGTTAAATAAATTTTTTTCAAAAGCGTGGGGACCAAGAAGAGAGATACCTACAGTACATTCAAAAACATTTAATCGTTTGTGGAAAGAACAACGGAATTTCGGGAAATAAAAATTAATAAAATAAAGATTCTTTAAGTTTGCAGTCCGCTTATGGCGGAGCAATCCACAATCAGCAATCATTGCCAACCATATAATGAGGATTGCTTATTTATAAAAGTTAATATTTATAACATTTGTAGCATACTTCCTTTTCCTTGAAATGAAGAATCAACTTAAGAAAATAAAGTAAATTAATATCATAGAAACATTAAAAATGAGATATAATAAAGAAGAAAATAAAGAAAAGCCTGAACGTAAAAATCTTATTAAAAAATCGAGCGACAGAAGTGAAAAATCCGAACCTAAAAGATTGGATAAAAAATCGAGCGACAGAATAGAAAAGCCAGAATCTAAAAGATTTGGTAAAAAAACGGGAGAAAGAAACGGTAAGTCGAAACCTACCAGATATGGTAAAAAATTAATAGTAAAAAGAGATAAACCAGAATCTGGAAGATATGATAAAAAATCAAAAGTGAGCCCTTCGAGTACTTTCAGGGGAACAAGAGAAAGAGCAGAAACAGGAAGGTTTGATAAAAAAGAAACAGGTAGAAAAGAAGTTTACAGGAAAAGCTCAAATACCACCGATGATAATGGTTTGGTAAGGCTTAATAAATATATTTCGAACTCCGGAATTTGCTCCAGAAGAGAAGCAGATGAACTTATACAAAGTGGCGCTGTTTCGGTAAACGGTGTAATTGTTACCGAATTGGGAACAAAAGTTACACCTGAAGATTCAGTTCAGTTTGGAGGAGAAACCCTTAAAAAAGAAAAGCCTGTTTATATTTTATTGAACAAACCAAAGGATTACATTACAACAACCGATGATCCAGAAGGTCGTAAAACAGTGATGGTATTACTTAAAAATGCGTGTAAAGAAAGAGTATATCCCGTAGGCAGATTAGACAGGGCTACTACAGGTTTGCTTCTGTTTACAAACGATGGCAATATTGCAAAAAAACTTATGCATCCCCGTTATCAGGTTAAGAAAATATATCATGTAGAGCTTGATAAAAATTTGGCAAAAGTTGACCTTGAAAAAATAATATCAGGTATTGAATTGGATGATGGTGTTGCCGAAGTGGATGAAATAGCTTTTGATGGTGATGGTAGGGATAAAAAATGTCTGGGTGTTGAAATCCATTCGGGAAAAAACAGAATTGTCAGGAGGATATTCGAAAGTTTAGGATATAGGTTATTAAAACTTGACAGAGTTACTTATGCCGGACTTACAAAAAAAGATCTTCCGCGCGGAAAATGGCGTTTTTTAAGCAATGCAGAAATAAATATGCTTAAAATGATAAGATAAAATAATAGAGGTTTTATGAAAAAATATTTATGAAAAACTCAGAAATAATTAACATTAACTTTTATTAAACTTTATAAAACAAAAGTGTACGATAATACATTAAAAAGATTCTTATATTTGTAAAAACAAAACAAATGAATAGAGAAGAAATAACAATTTATTGGATAGAAAGTTCTGATAAAGACTTTCGGACAATGGAGCATCTCTATAAATCAAAAGATTATTCATGGTCATTATTTATAGGACATCTTGTAATTGAAAAACTTTTAAAAGCATATTATATAAAAGTAAAAGATACACAACATCCTTTTTTTCACGATTTAATGAGGATTATTGAAAAAACAGAACTTTTAGTTACCGAGGAACAAAAACTTTTTTTTAATACTGTTACAACATTTTATCTTAATGCCAGATATGAAGATTACAAATTCCATTTTTCAAGGAAATGTACACCTGAATATACCGATCATTGGATTAATCAAATAAAATATTACCGGAAATGGATAAAAGAAAAGCTATTAAAATAGTCAACGATTATATAAAATATATACGGAGCAAAAGTATTTCCGTTAAAAACGCATATCTTTTCGGTTCTTATGCAAGCGATAAATATACTGAAAACAGTGACATTGATATTGCATTAATAATAGATAATATTGACGACCCTATTGATATGCAGATTCAACTAATGATGCTTCGCCGGAATATTGAAACGATTATTGAACCACATCCGTTTGATGTTTCTGAGTTTACTTCGGAACATCCCTTTGCAAAAGAAATTATGCGAACAGGAATAAAAATTTTATAATATTGAATCTTGGACAACATCCATAACTCCCCACATCATTTTATTTTTTAAATACGGGAACAAAAAGAAAAATGAGACTTTACATTGGCTGAAATCAAAGATGAGTTCATTGGTAAACCTGTTCTGTATCGGTATAATTAAACATAAAGGGTTTGTGTCAATCGAATTGCCATGCAGAATTTAAAATTGATAAATATGGAATTATTGACATTGTTAACAAAACTGACTATTATATTCTTTTTGACTTTTCTAATTTCATGGACATTTTGGACGATAAAAACATTTAAAATAGGCAACAAAAAGCTTTTTAAATTCCAAATTATATTTCCATCAATATTTTTACCTCTCATCTTTGGACTAATTTTGTACATTTATATGGGGTACCCTTCTGATTGGGGTAAAATTGAGAAAGGTCAAAAAAGACAGACAGTTCTAAATATAATTGGCAAACCTGAAATTGATTGGTGGGAGATTAAAGCAGACATTTATTTTAAACTTAAATATAAATCATGGTATAGACTTGATGTAATTTATAATACAGATACTGTAGTGACAGGTTATATGATTAATTACTACTTTGGAACAAAAACAAATTATACACATATACCAATAAAATTATGCATTACAAAAGAATAAACCATAATCGTTAACCTTTCTTATTTCTTATCACCCTTTATGGATAATCTCAACACGATACCGCAAAAGAAAAAAACTTCTATATTTTGGAAGTATATAAAAAGAATACTTTTATCCATTCTGATATTTTTTGTATTATTGATTGGAACGGCTTTCGTTATTGTATTTTTTTATCAGGATTCCATCAAAAAATTAATTATTGATCAGATAAATAAACAACTTACTACCGAGATACAGGTTAAAAAAGTTGAACTTTCATTATTTGAAAAATTTCCAAGCGTATCCCTCTCCCTCATTGATGTAACAGCTAAAGATGCCATCAAATTTCCTACAAAAGATAACCTTCTGAAAGCTGAAAATATATATCTTCAGTTTGATATTTGGGATTTGTATTATAAAAATTACAGGATAAACAAAATAGAAGTTAAAAATGCTTTTATAAAACTTATTGTTTATCAGAATGGCGCCGATAATTATCACTTTTGGAAACCGGATACTACTACTAATGCAAAAAATTCTTTATCATTCGATTTGCAAAAAATAATTTTTGACAACGTGTATATAAGGTATGTTGACTTTCCTGCAAATCAGGATTATTCGGGTATTGCAAAGAATATGGTATTAAAAGGAAAATTCGGAGATGATAAATATACTTTGCACACTTATGGTAATTTATTTGTGAATTATATTAATGTTTCGGGTGTTAATTATTTTCCAGGGAAAAGTTTTGAAGTAAATATGGCTTTGGATGTAGATCAAAAAACTGGAACGTATTTGTTTACAAAAGGCGATTTGTTTGTAGGTAATTTAAAATTTGATGTAACAGGTGAAATCATACATAATGATAAGAAAAAAAATGTTGACCTTTCGGTTAAGGGCGCTGATATTAAGCTACAGTCGCTGCTTTCGGAAATACCATATAAATACAGGAAATACCTTGAAGATTATAAAGAAAAAGGCGAATTGTATTTTACAGCAAAAATAATTGGTTCATACTTAGGAAAAGATGAACCTGAATTTAAAATAAATTTCGGAATAAGTAATGGACAGATTATTCACAAAAAAACAGATATTTGGCTTGAAGACGTTAATTTTACAGGAGAATTTACAAATGGAAACCAACGAACAATTTCTTCATCCATTCTTAAAATAAATAATTTTTCATTTAAAATTAAATCGGGAATCATTAAAGGTAATTTTACTGTTAAAAATTTTAAACAGCCCGAAATCACTGTAGTATTAGATGCTAAAGCGGATATTAAAGATTTACAGGATTTTTTAAAATTAGATACAATTAATTCCATTGACGGAAAAATTGAAATGAATGTTTCTTTTTCAGGAAAAATGGATAATTCAGAAGAGTTTACAATAAATAATTTTTTAAATAGTAAAACTTCAGGAAAGTTAAAAATTAGTGAAACTGATTTTGTTTTAAAAAATGATCATAAAAAATTTACCGGTATTAATGGTTTGTTCCAGTTCAGCAATAACGATTTGATTGTGGAAAAGCTAAGTGGTAATGTATTGAGCAGTGATTTTACACTTAAAGGATATTTTAAAAATCTTTTGCCATATCTGTTTTTGAAAGCTGAAAAACTTCTTATAGATGCTGATTTTAGTTCTGTAAACATTGACTTAGGTGAATTGTTACAAAATACTACAACATCAAAAGATACAACTTATAAATTAACATTTTCAGACAAGATAGATTGTAAACTAAGTGTTAACATTGGTAAACTAAAATTTGAAAAATTTGCTGCCAGCCGTATCGTGGGAAATATTAAATTAAAAAATAAACAATTACTTGCAAGTCCATTATCTTTTAATGGTATGGACGGAAAAACCGAGGGCATGGTTTTAATTGACGGCACTCAAAAAAACAAACTTCTTATTAGTTGTGATGTAAATATTACAGATGTAAATATTAAAAAAGTTTTTTATGAATTTGAAAATTTCGGTCAGAATAATTTAAAAGATGAGAATCTGAAAGGCACATTAAAAGCGGGTGTTCAGTTTGCAGGCGTGTGGAGCAGCGATTTTAAAGTTGATATGGATAAAATTTATGTGAAAACTGATATTAAAATTGATAATGGCGAACTAATAAATTATGCACCAATGAAAGGTTTATCTAAATTTTTAAAAGTAAACGACTTAAATGATGTAAAATTTGCAACTTTACACAATAATATAGAAATCAAAAACAAAATTATTAATATGCCTGCGATGGAAATAAGATCGAGCGCCATTGACATTATTGCATCAGGAACACACACTTTTGATAACAAAATAGATTATCGCATACAATTAAAACTTTCGGATTTACTTGCTAAAAAAGCAAAAAAAGCAAAACCGGAAAACGAAGAATTTGGCGTTGTTGCAGATGACGGTCTTGGTAAAACCAATCTTTTTGTGAGAGTTTACGGAACAGTTAATAATCCTGAATATAAATATGATGCAAAAGGTGTGAAACAAAAAATAGTGTTGAATTTTGTAAAAGAAAAACAGAACCTTAAAACAATATTAAATGAAGAATTTGGTTTTTTCAAAAAGGATTCATCCGTAATAAATAATAAAGCAAAACAACAAAAAGTTAACCCTTCAATTCCGTCAAGAGGGACAAAAGAAAAGTTAAAAAACAAAGAAAAAGAAAATTTGAAAAAGCAGGAAAATGGCGGTTTTATTATAGAATGGGACTAAAATGGTAATCAGTAAAAATTTGTAATCGGTGATCAGTAGACTACTGAATACTGATTACCGATTACTTGTTTAATGTTATAAATCTCAATATTGTGGATATATACGTACAAAAACGGAAATGGAAATGGCTATTACTGGCATTTGCATTTGTTATTATAGGAGCATCGCTTTGGTACACTAGTGTTTTAGCAGATAAAATAGCTAAGGACGAAAGAAAAAAGATTGAAACATGGGCGGAGGCTGTGCAGAAAAAAGCTAGTTTGGTAAGATATACAAAAGATTTTTTTGAAAAACTTAAAACCGAAGAACGCAAAAGAGTTGAGTTATGGGCAGAAGCAACCAAGCGTCTTATACAAGCCAACAACACCGAAGATCTTACTTTTTATTCGGAAATTATATCTGGAAACACAAATATTCCCGTAATTCTTACCGATGAAAAAGGAAATATAACTGCTGCTAAAAATGTTGATTTTAATTTGGACAGCATAAAAATTTTATCGGGCAATTTGAAAAAAGAATATTCTGTATATGAACCCTTAACTGTTTCGTATGGTTATAAGAAGAGTTTTTTGTATTACAAAGAGTCAAAATTATTTACCGGTTTAAGAAATGTACTTGATGATCTGATAAAATCATTTATCTCTGAAGTGGTTGTTAATTCGGCATCGGTACCGGTAATAATAACGGACAGCACCGGTTCTGAAATTATTGCTTTCGGAAATATTGATTCGTTACAGATTAAAAACAAAGAATTTGTTGAAAAGACAATCGCGAGCATGCGGCAGCATAATAAACCAATAAGAATCGAACTTTCGGGATATGGGCAAAGCTATGTTTATTATAAAGATTCATATTTGTTGACTCAATTAAAATTCTACCCATATATACAGTTTCTGATAATAGGTTTATTTTTACTGGCAGCCTATATCCTTTTCAGTTCAGCGCGCAAAGCGGAACAAAATCAGGTTTGGGTAGGAATGGCTAAAGAAACAGCGCATCAGCTTGGTACGCCCTTATCTTCGTTAATGGCTTGGGTAGAAATTTTTAGAATGAAAAATATTGATCCAGAAGCAATTAAGGAAATTGAAAAAGATGTTTTTCGTTTGCAAACAATTACTCAACGTTTTTCCAATATCGGATCCTTACCAAAGCTCGAGGAAGAAAATATTGTTGCGGTAATTTATGAAGCTGTTAAATATATAAGCACAAGAACTTCGAAAAAAGTTCATTTTTCAGTAAATTTACCTGAAGAATTCAGCTGTTTAATACAGATTAATAAACCTCTTTTTGAGTGGGTAATTGAAAATTTGTTTAAGAATGCAATTGATGCTATGGATGGTGAAGGTCAAATTGATATTGCAATTACTGATGATAGTGGAATTGTTTACATTGATATTTCAGACACGGGAAAAGGAATTCCCAAATCAAAATTTAAAACTATTTTTAAACCCGGTTTTACAAGCAAACAAAGAGGTTGGGGGCTTGGTCTTACATTATCGAAAAGAATAATTGAAATTTATCATAATGGGAAAATATTTGTTAAAAGCTCTGTTATTCCTAAAGGCACAACATTCAGGATAGTTTTGGAAAAATAAAATTAACCCAATTAATTACTAAGTCAGTAGGCAAAAAACGCCACAGATTACACAGATTATATTGCTCTGAAAAGTCATAATTTCAGGGCTAAAGCCCTCTAATATGGGGCGTTTTAATAACCACGCCCTTTGGTAGCTGAGCGTAGTCGAAGCTAAGGGCGTGGTTAAACTAAGATGCTTAATATTTGGACTTTAGTCCAATTTATGAACAGAGTTTGTTCTATCATAAGCGCCTTTAAAACCGAAAAGATTGCGAATAATTAATGATGTCAATAGTATAATTTTAATCTATAATTTTGATATTTAAAAAGATATTTTAATACCTTTGAAGAAAGTTTTAATTATTTAATTATGAAAAATCACTTAAATACTTCTTTTGTTTTCATGTTAACAATTATTTTAATTGTTACAGGATGCAAAACTACAAAGCAACCTAATTTTTCTTTAGGTAAAAATCCAAATGTAATTACACCTAAGGATTATCTTGATAAAGGTAAAAAAGAATTAGATAAAAAGAACTATAATGAAGCTTTGGTTCAGTTCGACAAAGCCATTAAAATTGATACTGCAAATGGTGATGCGTATTCTTTTCGCGGTATGGCAAAATATCATTTGAAGGATTTAAAAGGCGCAATTAACGATTATGATAAAGCAGTAAACCTTATTCCGGGCTTTGGAGAAGTTTATGATTTAAGGGGTGTTGCAAAAGCCGAACTTGGCGATAAAGTAGGGGCATGTCAGGATTGGAATAAGGCTTATGAAATGGGCTTTAATAAAGCTTTTGATTTGATTGAAAAATATTGCAAAGAAGAAAATAAGTAAGTTTAAAGATAAAAGTTTATAAAGTTGTAAAGTCAAAAGAATATTAAATTAAAATATTGCAGGGGTACTGTTTTATTTATACGGTACCCTTATTTTATTTTTATAATACCGGTTGCATATATATAATAGTTCAATAAATTGTACAATAACATCTATGTAATCGGCATTACCATTGTAAATTTATAAAAAAGTATTAGGCTATTTTTATAAATACAATTGGTATAATGCCTGAATAGAAAAGAATAAAAAAGCAAACATGGGAAATGTTTCTGAATTTTGGAATTTTATAAAAGAACTGGTAAATCCTGAAAGTATAATAACGTATGGAGGTTTTTGGCTTTTATTATTTGTTGTTTTTTCGGAAACAGGGTTATTTATAGGCTTTTTCCTTCCCGGTGATTCTCTTCTTTTTACTGCAGGTTTATTTACCGCTACAGGCATAATAGATTTGCCCATATTTGTTGTTTCGATGGGGATTTGTTTTGCTGCCATTGCAGGTAATTCAACTGGATATTTATTTGGAAAAAGAACAGGTAAAGCTATTTTTAAAAGAGAAAAAAGTTTCTTTTTCAAACCTTCACATTTAATGCATGCCAAAGAATTTTATGATAAACATGGAGGCAAAGCAATTATTTTAGGCGCTTTTTTGCCTATCATCCGCACTTTTGCGCCTATTATTGCCGGCGCTGTTGATCTTAATTACCGAAAATTTATTATTTATAATATTTCAGGTGCGATGCTATGGTCTAATTCTCTTGTTTTAACAGCTTATATTCTTGGAAAAAATATACCCGGTATAAAAGATTATTTGCATTACATTGTGATTTTTCTGATAATTATTACATCAGTTCCTTTTGTAATAACTTTGATTAAAAAAAGGAATAATACGGATTAATACCGATACTCAATCGCTAACCTCAAAAAATTGCACGTATTATATCAAATTACCTCGATTCCAATTTTTTTTACAAGTTTTTGAGTATTTGAAGTAACCTCATTGAAATGACAATCACCATTTATTTTTATTTTTTAATTTATCATAATAAAAACTATATTAATAGTAAAAAAAAAGTAAAAACGTGTATTGTTTTATAAAAAAAATATTATTTTTGCCAGCAATAAATTCCCTTTAATTTTTTTTTTAGAGGTATTGCTTAATTACTAACTAACTAAATAAAAAACACTATGAAAAAATTATTTTTTACCTTTATTGGAGTTGGAAGTTTTTTAGCTACAATGTCACAATCATTGATTAGCGAAAAACAAATTCCATTAACAAAAGACCAAACAAAATACGAAATGGACTTCGCTCTGATTAATAGTACAGTCGGCGGAGCTACGGTCTTTTTTGAACCTCAGAAAGCTGACAAAGTAAAAGGCGAAAAACGTAAATGGGAACGTTACGAAATGATTATTGATAAAGATATGAATGTAAGCGGTGGTGAATACAAAACTCTGGGTACCAAAAATTCTATCAAACCACGCATTTATTTTGACAATTTCCGTATTGCTTATACAACATGGGTTGATGATGAATATTTGGATACCGTATGGGGCAAAAAAGGCGATTATAAAATAAAGGAAGTTCCAAAAATCGTTTTCCAGCTTGTTAAATACGATAACAATAATAAAATTACCGATATCGAAGATTATGTGCTTTGTGATGAAAAAGGTTTCGATAGCTACCGCGTAATTCAATATAAAGGCGAACTACTCGTTATGGCTCAGTATGAAAAGAAAAAAACAAAAAATCCTGATGAAAAAAATCGCGATTTTTTAGTTTACAATCGTATTGACCCTGCTACCATGAAAGTGAAAGCTAACGCCGAACTTAATCTTCTTGGAAAAGACGAACTAGGTTTCGAAGCATTTGTAGCAGCTAACGATAAAATATTTTTAGTTGGGAAACAGTTGTTGCAAACCAAAGTGTTGGGTATAAAAATGGCAAAATCATATTTTATATTCCGTTTAGGACTAGATGGCACGGAAGAAGCGCGTGGTACAATTACAATACCTTTCGCCGATAAAGGAATAGGAAGCGTTTATTTATACGAAAACAACGATACCATCTACATGGCAGGAGAATATGGTGATCCCAAAAGTATGGGAGGCAGAGCGCCTTCAATGAAAGCAGGATCAGTTAAATGTTTAAATCCTTTCGAAGGAATGTTCATCAAAAAGTTCGATTTCGACCTGAAAGAAGTTGCCACGGCAACATTCGATTACAAGGAAAAAATAATGAAAAAATTGAAAAAAGGAAACCCCAAATTCAACCCGCGTAAAGGTAATTTCAATTTACAGGATTTCTACGTACTCCCTGACGGCAGTTTCTACATTACAGCCGAAATGTTCGTAAAAATATATAAAACTACAGAAACTAAAAGTGGTGATTATGTAACATACCGCTATTACACTGAATTTTACTATATGGATGCGGTTGTATTTAAATTTAATGCAAAAGGAGAACTTGAATGGCTTGATCAAATTGACCGCGACGATTACAAAAGAACTTACAGCGGACACCTTAAAACTCAGAAACCGCTTGAACCAGGTAAACTTGAAGTTTTTTTGATGAAAGACAGTAAATTGGCTTGTTTTTATAATACTCCCGGACGTAAATATGGAAAAAAACGCTTTGGACTATCTGAAGTTGTTGTCTCCTCTAATGGCGATATGTCGCAGGTTTACGACTATACCAGCGAAGCTCAATTTGGTTTACTTGATGGCGGTTTAATAAAGATTGATGATAACACAATCATGGCTATTGGTACCGACAAAAAGGAAAAAAACTGCTGGGTTAAAAAAATTAAAATTGTTGATTAATTTTACTAAAAACGGGATAAATTGTTGCATTTTATGAATACAAAAAGGTATAGAGGTATTAGATATAAAGGTATAAGGGAGAGCAGGTTACACCACATACCCTTATACCCTATACCTGAAACTCAAATGTAATAATTTACACCGTGCAAAGTATAAAATAGATATTTTAATTATGAAAACTATATTTATTTCATTTGCAGTCATATTTTTTATGGCTGCAAATGCTGTTTTAGCGCAAAAAAGTATAGCAAGTTTTTGCAATTATAAACATTTGGATACAGAGGTAAAAGATTGCGGAAAGGCTGATACCACAGAGATATTCTTCAAAGGGAATAGTGTGGGATATATCTATTGCGAAAAAATTAAAGAGAAGAAACAAGCCAACACTTATTTGAATATTGTTTTTGACCATAGTATGACCAAAATTGCTGAAGTATCAAACGAAATAGGACAATTAGTAATTAAATATACGAAGCCATATAAAGTTATTTATGTAAAAGGCGTTCAATTTAATTCGGTTGTCGGACAAATGGTAGAAAAGGATAAACGATTAAAAATAAAAGAATAAATATGAAAAAAATATTATTTATAGCTGTAGCATTTGCCTCTATTATTACAACAAATATTTTCGCGCAGGATACCACAAAACAAGTGGATCTCGATCGTAATTATACATGGTTAGGACTTGGTTATAGCGCTATGTATTTTAATCATCAGGGGCTTAACTATGTTATTGACAGGTATAATAATACCCGCCAGGGAAAACCAGGACAAGCAAGGCTTACCACAAAAATGCCCAAGTTTCATTTATTAACTGGTCCTCAGTTGAGTTTCGGACACATGAATAATAAATTTGAAAACGGCTTGTTTTACGAATTTACTTTTGGTATTTACAGAGCCGATGGTAATGCAGAAGGAATAAATGCAGACAGTACCAAAGGCAGTCGCTTATTGCAATACAGATGTGGTTATTATTCACTTACAGGCGGTATAGTTCCAATACAAAGTGAAATGTTAGATATAGGTTTTGGTATGAGCGCCGATGGATTTTTATCAAATGTTTATACAAGCACCTCTGCTTCTCCTTCAGAAAACGTGCAAATGAACACGGCAATTGGTATTTCATTTTTCCCGCAGATTCATTTATTCCCTTTAACTAAAAGCTTTCCCGCTGTTATTGTTATTCGCCCTTATTATTACCTTGATATACTCCCTTCCGATTTTGACAACCTGAATGAAAAAATAAATCCAAGCTCTTATGATTATGAAACAGAATTCGAAAAGAGCAAAGGTAAATTCTCGCATTTAGGTTTACGCGTTACATTAAATATTGCCTTTGTAGCGCGGAAACAAGCAGCTACACAGCAGATCAAAAACCGTCCCGGAGTTAAAACAAAGAAAAAAACTTCAGGGTTTTAAAAAATTTTACTTTATGTACAAATCTTTCCTTACACATCATCACACCTCAATAATTACCAGTAAAGGATTATACCAATTGTTTTTATAATATACCCAATGTTATTTATGTGCCTTATAGCGAATTGAAAAAATATTTTTAAATAATAGTAGAAAACATCAACTAATTTATTTTATCTTTGCAATATCTTAAAATTCATGAAATGAATAAGCAGGAATTACCATTAGGAATGGTCGTAGGTCGAATGATGCACGAAATGTTTAGGGTACTTAAAAAACGTACTGGTGAAATAGCAGAAACAAAACTTACAATTGAACAATTCGGTTTACTATATGCTATCAACATGAAAAATGAAGATGTGATACAGCAAGATATGGCTAATATAATGGGAAAGGATAAATCAGCAATATATAGGGTTATTGACTCCTTAGAAGAGAAAGAGCTTGTAAGGAGGGTTGTTGATAAGAATGACAGGAGAAAGAATTTTCTTATGGTTACAAAAAAGGGAGAAGCAGTAATTGAACAATATTTGGAAATAGAATACAAATTAATTAAAGAATTAAAAGAAGGACTTTGCAAATCTGATATTGATACATTTTATAGTGTAGTTAATCATATCAGAAATAAAGCCGAAAAATTATAATATTTTTTTAAATTAATCGTTGATATAATCTACTGTCGATAATAAACACTATTATGAAATCAAAAAAAAAATTAATGGGAATGTTAATTCTGTCATTTTTACTGGCAGATGTTTCCTCCTTTGCCCAAAAACCACTTACACTCAAAGAGTGTATCAAGTATTCACTTTCCAACAATAGCAATATAAAAATCGCTGATTACAATGTAATAGTTTCACAAAAGCAGATTGACGAACAGATTGGGAGTTATCTCCCTCAAATTAATGCATCAGGATCACTGGATGACAACTTAAAACTTTCAACCCAGCTTCTGCCTGCTGAAATGATGGGAGGCACACCCGGCACCTTTGTTCCGATAAAATTCGGAAATAAATACAGCATGTCAGGAGGAGTGCAATTAACACAAAAACTATATGATCCTGCTAGTCTTTTAATGATAAAAACAGCAAAAATTAATAAAGATATTTCAGTTCTGTCCCAGCAACAAACAAACGAACTCACGGCGTATAATATTAGTTTGATTTATTACCAGACGTTAGTTATTCAAATGCAAGCGAATGTTCTTAAATCAACACTAACCGCTTCGGAACAATCCTTAAAATCAATTGAGTTAAAATATAAAAATGGGATGGCAAAAAAAATAGATGTGGACAAAATCAGGGTAAGTTATAACAATACAAAATCTCAGTTAGAACAATCTGAATTAAGTTATTCTCAATCCTTAAATACGCTGAAATATAACATGGGTATGCCGGTTGATAGTTCAATGGCATTAGCCGATACAACAATAATTATAAGTAAGTATTTGCTTGAAAATGATACAGTGCAAAAGTTGCAAATGGAAAATATTATTGACTATCAGTTGAAAAAAACAAATATCTCGTTAATGCAGATAGATAAAAAAACAAAAATTGCAACTTTCCTGCCTGCTCTATCTTTTTATGGGAATTACAATTATAATGCTATGCGACAGGAATTTAATTTTTTTGATGCTAACAAGGATTGGTATCCAAGTTCTGGGATTGGCTTAAAACTTACTATTCCTATTTTTGACGGTCTTCAAAGAAATTCAAAAGTTGCTCAGTCGGAATTGAACATTAAAATTGCGAAAGAAAACTTATTACTTTCCGAACAATCAATTAAAGTTGATATTTCCAACTATGAAATTCAGTATAAAAATGCGTTAGATAACATCAATAGTGAAAAAGAAAATCTTGACTTAGCCGAAAGTGTATATAAAAATACGCAATTGGAATATCAGCAAGGTGTCGGTTCAACTCTTGACCTAATCCAGTCCGAAAGTTCTTACATGGTGGCTCAAAACACATATTTTAATAAACTGCTGAATCTCTATATCGCCCGCCTTGAACTTGAAAAAGCTAAAGGTTCTCTAATGAATTTTATTAATAATTTAAAATAATCATGACAATGAAAAAGATTATCATTATCGTTATCGCCTTGGCAGTATTAGTATTTATTGTATTTAGGCTGTCAATCAACTATAAAAAAATAAATGTAAGCAAAGATGTCAGCACTGATTTGGCTTATGTTTCTGTAAATGTTTCTCCTGTTTCAAAAATGTCAATAAACGATAGTTTGCAATTGACAGGTTATATGGAAGCATATTTCGAGATAGATATTGCTGCTGAAGCACAAGGAACAATTACTTCATTGAAAGCTGAACTTGGACAGGAAAAATCAAAAGGGAGCATTATAGCAACCATTGATGATAAACTAAAAAAACTTGCTGTTCAAACAGCCAGCATCAGTATTGCAAAACATAAAAAAGATTTGGAAAGGTACGAGAATCTTTATAAAGGTGGCACTATTACAGAACAACAATTAAACGAAGCTCAAAATTTGTATGATAATGCTGAGATACAATTAGAGCAAGCCGAAAAACAGCTTTCCGATGCTACAATTAAATCCCCGATAAGCGGTATTATTACGAAGAAACAGGTTGAAGAAGGCGAATATATCAATATTGGCAGTCCCATAGCTACAATTGTTGATATTTCCAGACTTAAAATTAAATTAAATGTTTCCGAAACCAATGTCTATCAACTTAAACTAGATGATAAAGCAACAATTACAACTGATATATATCCGGGAGTATCATTCGAAGGTAGTATTAGTTTTATTAGTTCTCAGGGCGACGATTCACACAACTATCCTGTTGAAATTGTAATTCCAAATAATTCCAAATATCCATTAAAATCAGGAACTTTTGCAAATGTAATGATCAAACTTCCTGTTGCAGCGGAAGCATTGTACATTCCACGAGAATCTCTTTTGGGCAGTATAACAGAAGCCTCAGTATATGTTGCCGAAAACAACAAGGCGATACTTAAAAAAATTGTTGTAGGAAACGGGAATGACAAATTTATAAAGGTTATTTCCGGTTTAAAGGAAGGCGAAAAAGTAATTGTTAATGGACAGATAAACCTTTCCGATAATAAAGCAATTAAAATTGTAAATTAAAAAACATTATTTATGTCAATCACTGAAATTGCAATAAAACGTCCCACGCTGGTAGTAGTAATTTTTACTGTCTTAGCTATTCTTGGAATAACATGCTATACAAAATTAAACTATGAGCTAATTCCTAAACTTAGTTTCCCTGCTCTCAGCGTTGTCACCATCTACCCAGGTGCTTCAGCAAATGAAGTTGAAAGTTCTGTTACCAAAAAATTAGAAGATGCTCTTTCATCATTGGAAAATGTTAAAAGTATGCAATCCACTTCACAGGAGGGGCTATCCTCTATTTCTATCGAATTGGAATCAAGCGCTGACGCTAATTTAGCCGTACAAGATGCCCAACGTAAAATCAATGCAATGGTGGCAAGTCTTCCAACCGGCGTGAAGTCGCCATCAATTAACAAATTCTCTTCCGATGAAATGCCTGTAATTAAACTTGGGGTTACAGCCAAAATAGCCCCGACAAAATTGTATTTGCTAACGGACAACCAAATTAAATCTCAACTTTCAAAACTTAATGGTGTAGGGCAAGTTTCGCTGATTGGAGGAAATGAAAGGGAAATTAAAATTAACATCAATAAAAGTAAACTTGATGCATACAAGATTACAATCAGCCAGATATATCGGGCAA
>JAAXXA010000348.1 GCA_013334735.1 Bacteroidota bacterium | reverse complement strand
AGGTGTTGCAAAAGGCGCTTTAACTGTAGAAGCTGCAGATGCTAAATTTCAATTATGGTTAGCTGAAAAACAAGTAAAAATAAGCAACAAAATAAGTAAAAAAGCTCTTGAATCAAAATCTGAAACTAAAAAAAGAATTGAAGCAGAAGTTAAGATCAAAACCGAAAGAGAAGAAGCACTTGCTGCTAAACGTGCCAAATTGATGGCAAAAGCTGAAGGTGCAAAAGCTGAAGAAGTTGAAACAGTTGAAGAACAACCGGCAGCCGAAACAGCAGAACCACAAGCCGAAGCTTAAATAATATCTTTCAAAAAAACTTGTCGTATAACAAATTTAATTACGAATTATCAATTACGAATTACGATTCACGGGTAACGTAATTGATAATTCGTAATTTGTAATTTTTTTTGAACCTTATAATAAACAAACATTCAGTTGTTGCTGATGAAGAAGGAAGATAATTTTCAGTTAGGATACATCTCCAAAACTCACGGCTATAAAGGCGAAGTCGTTTTTCTGACAAATCCCGAAATACAAATTAAATATAATAAACTGGAATCAGTTCTCCTTGAAATCAACGGAAATCTGATTCCTTTTTTTATTGATTCCATTAGCGTGTTAGCGAATAATGCTGTTTTGGTAAAGTTTAACGATATTGACAGCGAAGAAAAAGCAAAAAAATTAGTTAAGTGCAACATCTTTTTGCCTTTGCAAATGTTAGCTAAATCAAAAAAACCACCACAACAATCGGATATAATAGGATATAAAGTTATTGATGATAATAAAGGGGAAATAGGTGTTATTTCGAATATCCTGGATATGCCTCAACAACTTATCCTCGAAATAAAGAATGGTCCTATAGAAATTCTGATACCTGCCAACGAAAATATCATTTATAAAATTGATAAAAAAAATAAAACAGTTTTTATCAACGCTCCCGAAGGACTTATTGATATCTATTTAGGGACGTAGTAATAACAGACTACAATGAAAAAAAATATTTTACGGATGTAATAATTACGAATTAGCAATTACGAATTACGTGAATATAATAAAAATCATATTTTTCATAAGCAATTCGTATTATCCGCGTTCCATACTACCACATGATCTTTTTAAAAGTTGCTGAAAAATATCGCTTCGCCACAGCGAATTGCAAAAATTAATCTGTCTGAGGCGGAGCAAATTGTAAATTTATTAAAGATACAATTATCAATGGATATGGGGATATAAAAAATTTTGCATTTTAGATTTTGCATTTTAAAATTTGCATTTTAGATATGTCTTTTCAATTTAAACAATTTTCGGTAGATGACGATTTATGCGCGATGAAAATTGGCACGGATGGTTGCTTGTTAGGCGCATGGGCAGATGTAGAAGGAGTGCATAATATCCTTGATATTGGCGCGGGAAGCGGGGTGGTGTCGCTAATGCTTGCGCAACGAAGCAAAGCTGATGTTGATGCCGTTGAAATAGATAAAGATGCGTGGAAACAATGTGCGGAAAACTTTGATAAAAGCCCGTGGAAAGAGCGTTTGCATGTTATTCACAGCCCGTTGCAGGAATATGTAAAAAGCTGTAAAAAAAAATATGACTTAATAGTAAGCAGCCCTCCTTACTTTGTAAATTCGATGAAAACCGCTTGCAGCAAAAGAAAACTTGCGCGCCATACCGACTCGCTCACTTTTGAAGAACTTATAAGCGGGGCAAAACGTTTAATGAATTTACATTCCAAATTTTGTGTAATAATACCATCCGATATTGTTAAACAATTTCTTGATATTGCTCTTATTGAAGGATTTTACACAATCAAAAAAATGCAAATAGAGCCTAAAGCAGAAGCAAAACCATTGCGTACTATTTTACAAATGGAATTAATTAAAAAGCCTTGCGAACAAAATAATTTAGCAATTTTAGACAAGGAAGGGAAGTTATATACTTCGGAATATATAGGACTTACAAAAGATTTTTATATTAACTTTTAGCTTAAACAATTTGGGTATTAAAAAAAAATCATGTACGTTTGCAAAATAATGCAATAATACAATTTCTATAATCGGGGCGTGGCGCAGTTGGCTAGCGTACTTGCATGGGGTGCAAGGGGTCGGAAGTTCGAGTCTTCTCGCCCCGACTAATAAGGACAAGGCTTTCTTTTTTGAAAGCCTTTTAATTTTTAAGCATGTATTACACTTATATTCTCGAATCAGAAACAACGAAACAATTAAAAATTTAAAAAATGAAAAGTAATTTTTTTTAATTTTGCCGGTAAACTTTTTGTGAATAAAAGTGGTATCCTTCCGCTGAATACTACAAATTAATGCTTTTAAAACCTTGGGTTATGACATCGAATTATAAACCACCATTTAGCATTAGCGACAAGACCATCAATTTGATTGCCGATATTTCGGCACAAATTGAACGCTATGCCATCCGAATGGAGCAGGATGATGGATTGTTATTACGCAAAATTAACCGGATTAAAACTATTCAGGGTTCGTTGGCTATCGAAGGAAATACTTTGGGAATTGACCAAATAACAGCCATACTCGAAGGCAAACACGTAATGGGAACTATGCGTGAAATACAGGAAGCACGCAATGCTTTGATAACATATGATGCGTTTTCAACTTTCGACCCGTATAAACAAGCTGATTTGCTGCGAGCGCACGGTTTATTGATGGAGGCATTGGTAGATAATCACGGAAAATACCGCAGAGGTAATGTGGGTGTATTTTCAGGCGATAAACCCATACATGTAGCGCCGCCTGCCGATAGAGTACATGGACTAATGGATGATTTGTTCGTTTGGCTTACTACCTGTACCAACCATTTGTTGATTAAAAGTTGTGTGTTTCATTACGAGTTCGAATTTATTCATCCATTTATGGATGGCAACGGACGAATGGGGCGTTTGTGGCAATCGCTATTGCTGACTAAACTGCATCCAATATTTGAGTATTTGCCGGTAGAGAATATGGTGTTTAAAAACCAACAACTTTATTATAAAGCTATTAATGATAGTACTTCGGCGACAGATAGCGGTATTTTTATTGAGTTTATGCTTCAGGAAATACTTACCACACTCAAAAAACGACAAGGAGTTGCATTGAAAACAAAAACGAATGACACTGCAAATGGCACTGTAAATGACACTGTAAACTTAATCAAAGCCAACCCAAAAATTACGATGGATGAATTGGCACAGAAAATAAATAAATCGAGGAGAACGATAACCCGCATTATTAAAAAGTTGCAGGAAGATGGAATTATTTCACGCATAGGTTCCGACAAAACAGGATACTGGGAGGTTAAAAGGATATTCCGCGCAAAGTAAACCACCTATTCCGCAGCAAACTGTACCACCAAAACTGAAAGTTCAATTGAGCCGCAAACACATTAGATATTTGCAAATTCTTTTACCTACCATATAAATACAAAAATTTTATCTTTGATTAGTATAAAAATTTCAAGGAACTTTTATAGATAGAAATATTGTTTAATTTTGGTTTCTAAGAGTTTGTTTAATTTTTTTAAATTTTATACAACCTCCGGATTATAATGAGCATTATCTATTTCTTATAATACTTTTATTTTTAGAAAATAGCGGTGGCTTTGTATTGATGCCAGAGGCATCATAGGTTTATAAAATAAAAAAACAACGTATGTGTACGACCTCGAAGAGGTCGAACAAATTAACAATAACAAATTTCCTATAAACCTGTGAACCCTTTGGGTTCAATAAATTTTAAACGACCTCTTAAATGTCCCCAAAAAGTAAGAACATAATGAAAGTAGTTGTTTTTTCCGGTGCAGGAGTTAGTGCTGAGAGTGGAAATTCCACTCTTAGGGACTCAGATGGTTTGTGGGCTAAATATCGCATTGAAGATGTTTGCACTCCAATGGCATTGGCTCAAAATCGTAAACAGGTAATTGACTTTTACAATATAAGGCGCAAGGAGTTGCTTTCGAAAAAGCCCAATGCCGGGCACTTAGCTATTGTAGAACTTGAACGATCAGGGTTGTTTGATGTTGAAGTTATAACTCAAAATATAGATGATCTTCACGAACGTGCGGGAAGTACAAAGGTTACTCATTTGCACGGCGAATTGAGAAAACTTAGAAGCAGTATAAATGAATATGCAACTTTGCCAATAGATGGCT
>JAAXXA010000347.1 GCA_013334735.1 Bacteroidota bacterium | reverse complement strand
TACTTCTTCGTGGACACCCCCTGCAGGTGTTACTACTGTTGAGATCTTGGTTGTAGCCGGTGGCGGCGGCGGTGGCTGGTGTGGCGCGGGCGGCGGTGGTGCCGGTGGGCTAATTTACAATGCTAATTATGCTGTTTCTTCACAGTCTTATACTGTAACCGTTGGGAACTATGGCGCCGGAAAAACAGGCACTTGTGGTGTTGGCTCAAATGGAAGCAATTCCGTATTCGGTACTTTAACTTCTATTGGAGGTGGTGCAGGTGGAGGAAGCGATGGCGCAGCACCACCAACATCAGGGGGTTCCGGTGGCGGCGGTTCTTATGGAAACTCCGGTGGTGGCAGTACTTCCGGGCAAGGGTATTCTGGTGGCGCAGGCTCCAGTTCAGGTGGCGGCGGAGGTGGCGGCGGTTCTGCAGGAGCCGGTGGTGTTGGTCCGAATGGAGTTCCGGGTCCGGGTACACAAATTTCTATCACAGGCAGTCCTGTTTATTATGCCGCCGGTGGTGGCGGATACCCAAGCGCTTCCTCTACCGCGCAAGGCGGCGTTGCATTTGGAGCTAATGCCGGCGCAAACACTGGTTCAGGAGGTGGTGGTAATAATGGCAATGGTGGTTCAGGTATTGTGATAATACGTTATATCTCTTATTAAAATACGCAAATCTATAGTTGAAAAAAATTGTTGTTGTTTTTATATTCATTAATCATAAAGATTTTTCACTCCGTTCGAAATGACAAGTTGTTTTTCGGATAAAGACAATCATTAATTAAACATTTATTATTTTTTTATGAAACAAAAACCTCGTTTATCATTCTGGCAGATATGGAACATGAGCTTCGGCTTTCTTGGTATTCAGTTTGGCTTTGCTCTTCAAAATGCTAACGTCAGTCGGATATTTGAAACGCTGGGTGCAAAAATTGAAAGCATCCCCATTTTGTGGATTGCAGCGCCAGTATCAGGTTTGATACTTCAGCCGATAATAGGATATATCAGCGATCGTACATGGAACCGCTTTGGACGCAGACGGCCGTATTTTTTAACAGGCGCCATACTTGCCTCTCTTGCTTTATTAATAATGCCAAATTCATCAGTACTATGGGTTGCAGCAGGTATGCTATGGATACTTGATGCTTCTATTAACATATCTATGGAGCCTTTCAGGGCTTTTGTAGGTGATATGCTTTCATCCGAACAAAGAACAAAAGGGTTTGCAATGCAAAGCTTTTTCATTGGAACAGGAGCCGTAATAGCTTCCGCGTTGCCATATTTGTTAACCAATATTTTTAATGTTGAGAATACTGCGCCCGAAGGAGTAATACCAAGTTCTGTTAAATATTCATTTTATATTGGAGCTGCAGCGTTTTTCTTAGCAGTATTATGGACTGTAATAAGAACCAAAGAATATTCACCCGAAGAACTTGCATCTTATGATACAGAAAATAAGTTAGCAGATAAAGATTTAAAAACCCTCGGAACATCAGTAAGTTCAGGCGCTGACAATAAGATTACAAACTCTGCTTTTTATATTTTATCAGGTTCCGCTATTACAGCATTTTTTTATTATAAAGAATTGACGGGAGAGTTATATGTTTTTTCTATAGGACTTATTGTTTTCGGTTTATTATTACTGATAGCAGGGCTTTGTGAAAAAGCGCGAATGATAAAAAATGGATTTTTTGAAATTTTTGATGATTTTTCCAAAATGCCAAAAACCATGAAACAGCTTGCTATTGTTCAGTTTTTCTCATGGTTTGCATTATTTGCCATGTGGATTTATACAACACCGGCAGTAACCAAACACATCTATGGAACCACAGATACCACATCTGCAATTTTTAACGAAGGCGCCAATTGGGTAGGCGTATGCTTTGGTATGTACAATTTAGTTGCGGCATTGGTTGCATTTTTATTACCTGTAATTGCAAAAAAAACCAACCGTAAAATCACACATACTCTTTCTCTTATTGCAGGCGGACTTGGGCTAATATCAATTTATTATTTTAAAGATCCCAAAATGCTTTTGCTCTCCATGGTAGGCGTTGGAATTGCATGGTCAAGTATTTTATCAATGCCTTACGCTATTCTGACAGGAGCATTACCTCAAAATAAAATGGGCGTTTATATGGGAATATTCAATTTCTTTATTGTGATACCACAAATATTAGCAGCCAGCGTGATGGGTTTTGTAACTAAAACTTTTTTTGGAGGGGAATCTATTTATATGTTAATTTTTGGAGGAATATCAATGTTTATAGCAGCATTTGCGGTTCTTTTTGTGAAAGACAAAGATAGATAGGTTATGTATGATGTATGATGTCAAGAATAATAAAAATATTTGGAAATGTTTAAAGTGTCAATTAATACTTGACATGACACTAGCATATTGAGAAGAAATTGAAAAAATCAAACAAGAGAAATCTTAATTATCTGAGGCTTACGTTCCAATGGAGCGCGCTAGTATTATTGGCATATATGGTTGTCAGGCTTTTTGCTGACAAAGATTATATTGCCGATTTTGAAGCTTATTGCCCTTTTGGCGGGATACAAGCGCTTTCGAGCTACCTTGTAACAAATACGTTGGCTTGTACAATGACTTCACTACAAATTGCAATGGGGCTTGCTTTAATAACCGGAGTGGTAATTTTCAGCAAATTATTTTGCGCCTACATTTGCCCGCTCGGAACATTTACTGAATGGATCGGTTTAACCGGAGAAAAATTTAAAGTACGCTTTACTATAAAAGGCTTTGCCGACAGGGCTTTACGAACATTCAAATATGTTTTACTTTTTATTACTTTTTATTTTACCATTGAAACAAGCGAATTATTTTGCAAGAAATTCGATCCTTATTACGCTGCATTTTCAGGATTCAGTAGCGATGTAAACATAACATTCGCTATAACAGCTATTATTTTACTTGTATTCGGTTCATTATTTATCCGGCAGGCTTGGTGCAAATACCTATGTCCGTTAGGCGCAATAACTAATATCTTCGCCAATTTTATCTTATTTATTTTATTGATCGGGATTTATTTAATACTGATAATGGTTTTTAAATTTCATATTAGCTGGATATGGCTTTTATCGGCAATTACAGTTCTGTCATTTTTAAATGAAGTTCTATTGTTGAAATTTAACATATTCCCTATTCTAAAAGTAACCCGAAACCCTGACAAATGCACCTTGTGCAGAAAGTGCGACAAAGTTTGTCCGTTAGCAATAAAAGTTACCGATTCTGTAAAAGTTAAGCATATCGATTGCCACTTATGTTGCGATTGTATTAATGAATGTCCTGAAAAGAATGTTCTCCAAATCAATAAAAAAAATTTACGATGGCTCCCTCCTGCTGCAATAATATTACTTACAGTTACTGCAATTTGGCTTTCGTCAGTTACCGAAATACCAACAATCAGCGAACAATGGGGCACAAAACAACAAAAAGAAAACGCAGGAATATATTTACAACACGGTCTTAAAAATATCAAATGTTACGGAAGCTCTGTTTCTTTTGCCGAACAGATGAAAAAATTAAAAGGCGTTATAGGCATTGAAACTTATGTCAGTTCAAAAACCGTTAAGGTATTTTATGATCCTTCGATAGTAAACAGTGAAAAAATAAAAGAAGCAATATTCTCGCCCTCTGCTGTTATTCTTAACGAACCTTCAGAAAATAAAATAGGAGTTGCAGAGTTAAAAATTGAAAATTATTTTGACACTTATGATGAATATTATTTTACAAGTCTCCTTTCTGCAAATCCTGATATCTATGCCTTTTCAACTACTTTTGGAGAACCCGTAAATGGTAAAATTTATTTTAATCCTCAAAAATTAAAAATTTCAAAAATTATTAAGATTATCGAATCGCCTGAAATAAAAATTAAAGATGATGAAACCGAAAATATTCAAAAGCTTAATTTTAAAGTTAAACATGCTAATGAAAATCCGACTATTATTTCATTACAAGATTTTTTTATGGATATGATTAAACCAATGGACGACAAGTTTAATAAATTCAGTACTTATAAGCCAAATGAGCTTAGTATTTACAAAATTAATCTTCCAATATTTAACAAAGAAATATCCGAAAACTTGCTTTTTTTAGAAAGCCATTTGTCGAATAATGATGGTATTGTTGGGTTTAAGACTATTTATAACAAAGCGGG
>JAAXXA010000346.1 GCA_013334735.1 Bacteroidota bacterium | reverse complement strand
GCTCTTCCGATCTCCCCCTTAATGCATCCGAAATGTTTGCGACCTCACCCATTGCAAAGCACGCAGAAAATGCAGTAAGAATTTCTACTTGAGCATGATAACAATCAAGTCCGGGCATTTATACCACCTCCATTTTTCAAAGAGCAATGTTAAATAGTACTTTTTTGAACATTTTTTGTCAATTAAAATTAAATTGAAAAGCAATTTGAAAATTCAGGTGTATAATTATTGTATGTGTGGAAGATACGTAGTAACAGGGCTAGAACATTTTAAAGCGCGATTTAATATTAGCGATACTCTTTACGATACTGTTGAAAACCAAAACAATTATAATGTAGCACCCGGGCAAACAATGCCTGTTATTACTCACGACGAAAAGGGCAATCACCTAAAGAATATGAAATGGGGTCTTGTCCCACATTGGGCAAAGGATCCAGCGATAGGTTTTAAGACAATAAATGCGAGGATTGAAACAATTAGGCATAAGCCGGCTTTCGAGAAACCCTTTAAAACTCAGCGTATTTTGGTCCCTGCAAGTGGATTCTATGAATGGAAACATTTAGGAAAAGAAAAAATCCCATATTTTATTCATCCAAAAGATAGTGATATTTGGTCATTTGCAGGACTCTACGATATTTGGGAGGAAGAACCATTCGGGAATAAGCTTTATAGCTTTACAATAATAACCAAACAGCCCCCCAAGGATTTAATGGAGATTCATAACAGGATGCCTGCTATAGTCCCAAAAGATTTAGAAGAAGACTGGTTGGATGAAACAAACAAGGATTCAGATAAGCTTATAAAAATATTGGACCAAGAATATACAGAATATGATTATTATCAAGTTTCTAATTTAGTAAACAAACCTATAAACCAAGGACCGGAGCTATTAAAAAAAGCGAGTTAACGCTCGCTTTTCTATCCTTTATATCTTTTTTTGTCGTGAACGCAAAAGACACCTTCTTTATTTATCCATTTTTTTCGTTCCTGAGCGACAAGGGCAATAATACCTTTTTCTTTTATGGTCTTTAAATTCTCAATTTCACTCATACCATATCTTTCCTGATATCTTTTGTCCATTCGCTTTAATCTGTCGCACGGGAATTCATCACATTCGAAACAATATTCCCCTTTTCTCTTCTTGCACAATTTTATGGCACATTTTAAACATCTTCCATTTACGTTTCTACCAGCAAAACATCCAGGGCACTTCCCCTCTGGTTTTAGATGATAGAAACACAAACCACAATTCATTCCACATACAGCAATAAGTTTTTTGTCCATAATAAACCCGTACTATTTATTTATAATATATTTCTTGCCCCTGACCCCCTCAATATAAATTTTGCGCCAGGCAATATTACCTGCAAAAATACCAAAACCTAAACCGGCTAATACTGCCCCAACAAATTTAATTGTCCAAAACCATCCAAAAAACCAGGTATCAAATACTTCTCCTAACAAGGACCAATAGATAAGAAACAAAAACCCAAATAGCTCTAAGCTAAATAATACAAACAAATATTTATAAATAAATTCTTTTAACTTCATATATTAATCTTATCATTTTTTATTAACAAATAAAAAAAGACCCTTTGTATATTTTTGTTAAATGTTAGCCCCAAGCTGCATCTTCTGATTGAGAATAAAATTGTGCCATATTTATAAATTCTGCACCAACATGCAACGGAACATGATAAAGGTCTTTAAAATCTATTATTTCGGGAAAATCTCCCCATTTGAAGTGATGTTCATGTTCTACAACATCATCATTATGAATGATATCAACAACATGTGCTTTGACGACGAAATCAGCAGACTTTTCCAAAACTACAAAGAGTTTTGCTGAAATGTCTGGCTTACCAACAAGCTGTAAATAGAATGAACCAATTTCTAGCTTATCTGTTTCTATCGGCCGACATCCTATTTTTTCAACCCATTCGTGTATAGCTTCTTCAGGTAGCCCTGGATTCTTCTGAGCCGCTCCCAACATTACGTCACCTCCACTTTTCAAAGAACACAATGCTAAATAATATCTTTTAAATTAGACCGTGTCAAATAAAAAAAGACCAAATTGGTCGTGTGTTGTGGGTACTATTTCTTGAAGGTAATTTCGACTTTTATGTGTGATTTCTTAAGCTGCGTAATGGTATGAATGCCTTTTGTGACAGTATCGACAAACCTATGATTGTCTTTATCTGGTATCTTCCCAGTCTTTGCTTTAGGAAGACAAACTGACACAGCAATTTCACCATTCTTGTTAATATGAAATTCACAATTGAATTTCGTTACTTTAAGAATACCCTTTACTGCATCCCTGATTAATTCTTGGATATTCTTGTTCTCTTGAAGCAACGCTACAGCGTCATCGCTTTCTGCCTTGATCATATCTGCTACATGGGTATTCTGGGAATAATGCGAAGCCATTTGATGTAAAGATGAAATTCCGGTTATCCGATCAACTATTGATCTTGTCATATAGTCACCTCCGATTTTTATGGAAGTAGGATTAAACAATCATTTTTCCAATTAGAATTTTTTTATAAAATCTCAAAGAATCTATAAGAAAAATGTAAACAACTGCTATAGCGATTGGCACAAGCCAAAAACTAAACAATGAGCCTTTAGTAGAAATAATATTGAGAAAAAGATATTCGCAAATAAGTACCATAAGCACAAAAATTGCCACAAAGTGAATAACATCTTTTTTTGCTTTAAACCAAAGCGCGTCTCTTCCATCATTATCATCATACTGTCTCATCAGATTAATGAGTTCCACTATTGGCCAAGAAACCATTAGCACAGGGAGAAAAAGTAATACCCACCATAAGTTACCAAACATGATATCACCTCCCATTAACGTCACTATAGTCTATTCCGAGGCTTACAATAGCGTTTTGCATTCTACTCGATAGATCATTAAGTATCTCTATGACTTCTTCCTGTGTAATTATTTCAGCAACATAATCGCTGACAATATCTACAATGCATGGCATAGTAATTTGCTTATCTGAATAATATTCTTCAAGTATCCACTTGGGATAATGCAGCCTGCCCTTAATTATTTCTATTAAACCAATAAGTCTTTCTGCAAAAAATTTATCTTTATCTTCTTCCTCGGGAGTATAAATAGAGCCAATATTTGCAATGAAGTCTAGAATTTGATGTGTTAATTCATCATCGGTGACATACTGACCTGAAGGATCCATTAATATCACCTCTTCCTATGTAAATGAACTGAGAATATGTAAATATACATCCTCAAAAATAGTAAGTCAATTAAAATGAGCGTTAGCCCATTTAAAATTTAATATTTCATTAATTTATTTTGCGATTGACGCTAATAAAACATACAGAATAATTGAAAATATAACTGAGCTAAAATTAAAAATTAAAATCAAATTCTGCTTATTTTTGTACATTACATAATAATTTGAAATCAGTATAATTCCACCAACAAATGATACTAAAGGCAAGCTTTTGACTCCTATACCCAGAAAATTGTACTGACAAGAATTTGGGGCATCACACCACATTAAAAGAAAAATGCTTAAAAAGCCTAACATAACTGCTACAGATAGCAGTGCAGAACTAATAGCTGTTAATAATCTATCTGTAAACTCTTTATTTGTATAAAGTCCAGCTTTTTTGTTCTTTAATAGTCTTAAAAGACTAAGAGAACTAACAAAATTATAGAAAATTATTTATTCATTAACATTATTCTGATATTCAATTCACATATAATTTTTCCCTTTTATTTCTTGTATTTTAATAAACGAAATATACCTTTTTCTGGTTTATAAACTTTATCAGGATATTTTTCGATAAGTTTCCAAATGCAGCCATTAATCGTTTTTGGATGAAAGTTTGGCTCCATCTCTTTTATTTTTGAAGCTAATACCGTCCAAGATATACCCTTCGGGGTTTTTTCTAGCAGGCTAAAGATAATATCATAAATTTGATGCGTTATTGGTTTTTCAATTTTTTTCATAATGTTTTTTATACCCAACCTTGTTTTTTATAATACTTTAAAGCAATATCTAAAGATTTTTTAATCTCTTTTAGTACCCACTTATCTGAACTTTTTATATAAAAACAAGTTTTACCTTTTAAAAACTTTAAAAAATCTGGAGATAATTGTTTTCTTACAGTTGGCTCAGCATA
>JAAXXA010000345.1 GCA_013334735.1 Bacteroidota bacterium | reverse complement strand
GTAAAAATTGCAATTTTAAGCTTATAACAGTATTTAAATCGATAAAAATGAAAAAATATTCTTTTTTAGTAACAATTTCAATAGTAGGGTTTATGTTATTTTGGAGCTTTTCCGTTTCTGCACAGAAAGCAACTTTATCAGGAACCATATTCGACGAAAAGAATCAACAGATGATAGGTGTGTCGGTGTCATTGAAAGGTACTACTACCGGTTCAATTTCGGATATCAATGGAAAATATACTATTGCAAATCTTGATGCTGGAAAATATACTATTGTTGCGTATATGATTGGATATACCAAGATTGAAAAAGAAATTGAATTAACAGCAGGACAGAAAAAGGAGCAGGATTTTACATTTAAAGAGGATGTGCTCCAGCTTAACCAAGTGGTTGTGGTTGGTTATGGTGTGAGGGAAAAACGTGATATAACAGGCTCAATCGAAACTATAAAAGCAAAGGAACTTGTTCAGAATTCCGGAAGTTCTAGTGTGGAACAAGTAATGCAGGGGCGCGCTTCAGGGGTACAGGTAACATCAGCAAATGGTGTTGCCGGAGCAGCCGTTAAAATTAATATTCGCGGAACAAGTTCTATATCAGCCGGTAGTGAGCCATTGTACGTGATAGATGGTATTCCAATTTCTTCGGGGGATTTTAGTTCGGGAGCTTTAGGCGCAAAAACAAATGCTCTTTCCGATCTTAATCCTAACGATATTGAATCTTTGGAAATATTAAAAGATGCCTCTTCTGCAGCAATTTATGGTTCAAGAGGGGCTAATGGTGTTGTAATTATAACCACTAAAAAAGGTAAAGAAGGAAAAACAAAATTTGAAGCAAGCATTTCATCGGGGATTGTTAAAGAAACTAATCGATTGAAACTTATTTCTGCTACAGAACAACTTGAGCTTCGTGATAACGCGAGAGCAGAACTTGGTCTTACCCCTGAATCAAAAGCTACTAAGATTTATGGTAATTGGACAAGAGGACAGGCTGATTCACTTGCTGCACTTGGAGGAACTGATTGGATTGATCAGGTACTTCAACCCGGCAATCAAAAACAAGCTTCTATCTCGGCTTCGGGTGGAAATGAAAAAACGATTTTTTATATCGGAGGTACATACTTAAAAGAAAAGGGTTTTCTTGTAGGAAATAATTATGAAAAAGTAAGCGGTAGGGTAAATATTGAAAATAAAGCAACCGAAAAATTAAAATTGGGCGCAAATATCGGGATTTCTTTTACCAATAATCAAAGAGTACCTATTGGAGATGCAGGCGGACTGGGTGATGCGCAGCGGATGTTCCCGTATATTCCGGTTTATAACAGCGATGGTACTTTTTTTTATCCTACAAAACAAGGTTATCCCAGTAATCCTGTTTGGGAACTCAATACTAAAACATATACCGTAAAGACTTTTCGGACTATTTCGAATATTTTTGCAGATTACACTATAAGTAAAAATTTAAAATACAGATCTGAATTTGGATTGGACGTTATGAATCAGAATGAAGATCAGTTTGAATTCAGAAATGTTCAGGATCCAACTTCAAATTCAAGCGCGTGGAACAGAAAAGTTAATTCGGTGGGGTGGACAACAAATAACTTTTTCTCTTATGAAAAAACAATAAATAAAATTCATGAATTTGTTGCAACACTCGGTAATTCTATAGAAAAATCGAGTACAAACGGAGTAGGACTTAACGGTTGGAATTTTCCGAGCGATTTTTTTACTACCCCGAATGCTGCTGATGCATCCAATAAAACAGGTTATTATTACGAAACAGGATATGCTTTTGTGTCGAACTTTTTCAGATTGAATTATAAATTAAAAAATAAATATATTATTGCATTTAGTATAAGAGATGATGGATCTTCCAGATTTGGTAAAGATAATCGTTACGGATGGTTTCCTGCCGCTTCTGCAGGATGGATCGCTTCAGATGAAAAATTTCTCTCTGATTCAAAATGGTTAAGTTATCTTAAACTCCGCGCCAGTTACGGTTATACAGGAAATGCTAATATTGGCGATTTTGCATATCTTGGAGTATATTACCCCGGAACAGGATATGCCGGTAGCACTGGCATTGCTCCGGGTACGCTTCCAAATCCTGATTTATCATGGGAAAAATCACAACAGCTTGATCTTACTATGGATTGGGGTGTTCTAAAAAATAAAATAAGTGGAACGCTTACATATTACTTCAAAAGGACATCAGATATGTTGCTTAATGTTTCTATTCCTACTTCTTCTGGTTTTAGCTCTATATTAAAGAATGTAGGTAAAATGAATAATCATGGCTATGAATTTACTATTACAACAAAAAATCTTAGCGGAAAACTTAAATGGACTACTGATTTTAACATAGCATTTAATAGAAACAAAGTTATTGATATTGCAGGTTTACCTGCTGATGCCTTTGAAAGCGGAGAACCGGGTGAAGGTCGTGTTCTCATTGATTATCCTGTCGGGCAAGCTTATGTAGTTAAATATGCAGGAGTTCAACAGAATGATGGTGCTATTAATTTATATGATCTGCAGGGAAATGTAACAGGCACTAAGGTCGTAAAAGCCGGACAAGATTTATACTATGATAAATTTGGTAATCTGATGACATCTGATAATGCTAATTTTTACGAAAATCGCGTTCCATGCGGCAGTCCTATACCAAAATTCCTTGGCGGGATAACAAATACCTTTACATTTAAAAATTTTGAATTTAACTTCTTGTTTTGTTTTGTGTATGGAAATACAATATATGATGATCCTGCAAAACAACAAATCGGCGCTTGGGATAAAATAGCGCAAAGACCTGAAATACTTAATTCGTGGACTACTGAAAATACTAATACTGATATTCCCGCTCTAAACCTTTACAAGCCTACAAATTCTGACAGGTTTTTGTATGATGCTTCTTATATAAGGTTGCGCTCAGTTTCGTTAAGCTATAAATTTTCTGAAAAAGTCTGTAAGAAACTTAATCTTACTACTTTTAAAATATTTGTATCAGGTACCAACTTACTTACTTTCACAAAATACCCGGGATGGGATCCAGAAGTGTTGAGAAATGTTGACCCCAACAGTCAGCAGGGTAATATTTCTTTTGCAGGTCCTTCGTTACAAACCCCGCAAGCCAAGACTGTAACAGGTGGTATAAGCTTTACTTTTTAAATTTATATCTAATCATTTGTCATATCGAACGTAGTGAGATATCTAAAGTCCCGAAAACAGATTTCTCCCGATGGTCGAAATGACAAGTAAAAACTTTAACTAAACGACATTGAATATCGAATTCTAAATTAATTTGTGAACAACTTAAAATAACATAATACTATGAAAAATAAAATAATTATTCCGATTACTTTAATTGTATTACTGAGCCTTTCATGTAAAAAAATACTTGATGTTGATCAGAAGATGAACATTCCCAACGATAAGGCAATTACTTCAGTAAATGATTTGCAGTCTGTTCTTATTGGAGCTTATGATGGATTGCAGTCAGGAAATGTTTTAGGCGGTAATATGGTTGTATATTCCGATCTTCTTTCCGATGATACTAAAGTGGATGAAACGGTTCTTACAAATTTTGGCACACGTGAAATTTATGAAAGAATTACAACTGTTCAGCTTACTCCTTTACGCAACATGTGGGCTGGAGCTTATTCTGCTATAAACCGCGCAAATACTGTAATTTATTATGTTGATAATAATCTTTTAAGCGGCACTGATTTTGAAAAATTAAAAGGGCAACTTAAAGGTGAAGCCCTATTTATTAGAGCAATAGTACATTTTGAAATTATGCGCTTTTGGTCGTTGCCTTATGATGTGGATAATCAGGGAAGCAATACTCAGCTTGGTGTTCCTTATAGAACGCAGCCTACTTTTTCAGGCTTTGAAGATCTTTCAATGGCAAGAAATACAGTAGAAGAAGTTTATACAAATGTTATTAACGACCTTAAACAATCACAAACATTGCTTGCTGCTGCAAACATAAAAAAGTCAACTGCCAGAGCTTCTGAAATGGCTGCTGCCGCTTATCTGGCAAGAGTATATTTTTCAAAAGGCGACTATGTTAATGCATCTGATTATGCTGCAACTATTATAAATAGCGGGCTTTATTCTTTGAATACGGATTTGCAAAGCGTTTTTCAGACTTCTGGAAATGATGCAAGTTCT
>JAAXXA010000006.1 GCA_013334735.1 Bacteroidota bacterium | reverse complement strand
TGATATTATCATTTATATTCGGACAAAAATATTATAATGTTAACTATAATATGAAGAAAATACTTGGATATATAGGGCTTTCATTATTATTATATGTAATAAGCATTTATATAAAACCCGAAAACAACATATTACTATATTCCTTTAATACTTTTCTTTTATTGTTATTTGGAGTAGTAGTCCTTTATTCCGAGAAAAAAACATTGTCCTTGCGAGGTCTTCTGAAAAAAGAATAATTTCACAGTCCGCAGTTCATAACAGTGCATAGATTACAATACTATGCAGTCTGAATACTGCCAAAATAATTTGTAAACGGCTTTTTTATAATTTTAAAAAAATGCAAATTATTATGCAAATCTTTCTTCCACCATTTTCCAGTTTACCAAACTCCAGAATGCGCTTATATAATCAGGGCGGCGGTTTTGGTAATCCAGATAATAAGCATGTTCCCAAACATCGCAAGTGAGTAATGGAATAAGTCCGTTTTTCATAGGATTGCCAGCATTCATTTCCTGAACAATATCAAGAGAGCCATCCTGTTTTTTTACAAGCCATGCCCAGCCTGAGCCAAATAATGTTGCTGATGCTGTGGTAAATTTTTCTTTAAACTGCGCAAAAGATCCGAATGATTTAATAATAGCATCGGCTAATGCTCCGCTTGCTTCGCCTCCTGCCATTGGCGCTAAGCTTTCCCAGTAAAAAGTATGATTCCAGATTTGAGCGGCATTGTTAAAGATACCTCCCGAAGCTTTTTTAATAATTTCGTCGAGTGTTGCATTCTCAAATTCAGTATCTGTTATCAGTTTATTTAAGTTGTTAACGTAAGCCTGATGATGTTTCCCGTAATGAAATTCGAGTGTGTGCGCCGAAATAAAAGGTTCCAATGCATTTTGCGCATAAGGAAGCTCAGGTAGTTTATGTGTCATAATTTATTTTTTAATGTTAGTGTTTTCAAAGGTAAGCATTTATGTTTTAAAAAATAAAAATTTGTTTATGAATAAATATTACATTTGCCTTAGTTCAGTTAAATTTATTAAACATGAAAAAGATATTTTTTTTATTTGCAGCTTTGTTAATGTTATCAGTTGTTTCGTGCGGCCCTTCGCGCGAAGATCAGGAAAAACAAAAAAGAATTAGTGATTCATTGTTCGAAAAAGAACGAAACAATGCTCTCGATAATGCAAGTAAACTATTGGCAGATACCACTGTAACGGATAGTGCCGTAAAATTAAATACAAAATAATTTTTTTTAGATTTCCAATGACCAAGTCATACTTCATCATTCAATGTTGGATATTGAAAATTAATTTGAAAATAAAATGAGATTAGCATTTTTTATATGTGCTTTATTCCTGCTAACTGCATGCGGGGGTAATAAAAACAAGCACGAGTTTAGTAACCAAAAAGAAAAAATGTTTTATACCGATGTTAATGGAATGGATTACATCCGTTTTCCATTGATTATGCCATACGAAGTGATGTGTGTTGATTTAGTTGAAATGAATTGGGTAATAAATTTGAAAGATAGTATAAGATTTTATTCTTCAATCACAAAAGTAATAGAAGTAGAAGTTACACATGATGTAATTTTGGTTCGTTCTACTTCTACACATCAGGTAATGGAAGGTGAAAAGGCTAAACAATGGTTCGTTATTATACCATCTAAGAAAGTTGAGGTGGGATTTACTGATGAAACTGAATTTAAAGATTATTTAAAGCTTTATGGCATCTCTGTTATCAAATGGATAGAAACCAATGTAGCCTATAAGCAGTTTAAAGAAACGGGATGTTTACCATGGATACCAGGTTGTTCTGAATAGATTTTATTGGCAGTGCCCCATTAATCACTTTCAAAGATAAATTTTATTGTTTTTAAGCCTTGAGAAATCTGGTTTTTTGCGTTCAAACTTTATTTTAAAATCAATCTTCATAGGCTTTTTTCAATATCTTTTTTTACATCATCCAAATAAATTAAGTTATCAGGAGTGTAATTATCAAGCCTTTTATCAAGAATAGATTTTTGTTTGGCAGAAAGTTCAGAGCAATGTCCTTCTTCTATTTTCTTAACAAACTTGAAACTCTTCAGAATTTCGAGAAAAAAATTTGCTTTATTATCTTCAACTGTAACAGCATATTGTTTCATAAGAAAAATTTTAAATCAGAGGAGTTGTTGAAAAATTTAAGTTTTCCTTTTCTGTGCTCACTCAAGCTTTCCAGATGGTTTTTGTGAAATTCATTTCTGTGTTTTTCGACAATAAACTTTTCAGTAAGAAAATTAAGCTCAATCCATTCATCTAAGGATAGCTTTTTAATTTCTTCAACTATGGTAGCAAAAGTATTCATAATAAAAAAAAATTAAAGGTTAGCGAGCAAAAGCCTGCTTGTTATTACATTATGCAAATATACAAATAAAATCGGTCAGAAAAAAACAAAAGTTGACAGGTATGCCATTCTTCGACACGTTCCTGACCTTAGAGCCGCTTGGCTCCTTAGACATAAGCGGAGTATAATTTTAAAACTTACAAATTGGGATATCAAAGATTTATTTTTTACGTCATTAGTAAATTTAAGAATTTTTATTTATTTTTGTTATGCAAAAATTTATTTTGAATATTCAATGAGCGCATGAAAGTAAGCGAAGTAATAAAAATTATTGAAGATGACGGATGGTTCCCTGTAAGGCAAAAAGGAAGCCATCGACAGTATAAACATAAAACAAAAAAAGGACTTGTTACAATTGCATTGCATAAAATGAGCGATGAAATTGCAAGAGGAACACTAAACAGTATTTTAAAACAAGCACAGTTAAAACAGGAGTAAAAAATAATGTTGAAATATTTAATCATATTTGAAAAAACAGAAACAGGTTATAGCGCCTATGTACCTGACTTACCCGGTTGCATTGCAACAGGAAGAACAAAAGCTAATGTTGAAAAAAATATTTTAGATGCTATTCGTTTTCATTTGGATGGCATGAAAGAAGAAAAAATAAAATATCCAATTAATAAAACTGATGCAGAAACATTTGTTTTTGCAGTATAAATTTTATCAGACGATAATTGGTTACTTCAAACCATTAATAAGCTCGATAGTCTTTTTCAGCATTTTATCTTCCTTGTTAAGAATAGGATAAAAACATTCGTCGCGGAAAATATTTCGTCCAATATATGCTTTTATGTAAGTTCTTATAGTTTTATCCGATTGGGCAATACCTTTTTCATCTTTTTTTATACCGTTTTTTTCGGAGTAAGCAATAAAATCGTTGAATAATGTTTCATCAACAATAAAGTTCTTGATAAAACCCTCGGCATTTGTGTATTTGCTTTTTATTGACTGACGGTTTTTATCAGTATAATCAAAAGTATATTGAAATATGATTCCCTTGTTGAAAAGCTGGATAAAATATTTAGAATTTTCGTCTTTTCCCAAAGGTACAAACACATCAGGCATTATGCCGCCACCACCGTAAACTATTTTTCCTTTAGGTGTTTTGAATTTTAAAGAATCAGCAAACTTAATACTGTCGGGGCTTTCAAGTTCGCCATCAGTAAACTGTTCATAAAACTGGTTGTAATATTCTTCCACACCTTTAGAATATGATTTTTGAATACATCGTCCGGTAGGTGTGTAATAGCGCGCAACAGTAAGGCGTATTGCAGAACCATCGTATAATTTTACTTGTTCCTGAACCAATCCTTTACCAAAAGATTTTCTACCTATTATAGTTCCTCTGTCGTTGTCCTGAATGGCGCCTGCAACTATTTCGCTTGCTGATGCAGAAAATTCGTTTACTAAAATTACCAAAGTACCATTTTCAAAATTTCCTTCTTTTGTAGAGTTCACGGTTGTTTTAGGTTTGTGAGCGCCTTTTGTATAAACGATAAGTTTATTATCGGGAAGAAATTCATCTGCAATATCAATAGCTGCCTGTAAGTAACCGCCTCCATTATCGCGCAGGTCGAGTACAAGTTTTGTCATGCCCTTACTTTTAAGATTTAATAAGGCTTTTACAAACTCTTCATGTGTAGTGGCAGAGAACTTACTAAGTTTAATATAACCTATTTTCGAGGTAAGCATATATGCAATATCGAGACTGTAAGTAGGTATTACGCCTCTTGTAATATTAAATTCGAGGAGTTTTTTTATACCTCTTCTGAAAACATTTATTTTAACTTTAGTTCCGCCTTTTCCTTTAAGTTTCTTCATTACATCGTTATTTGTAATCTTAATACCTGCAACATTTTTTCCATCCACTTTAACTATACGGTCGCCTGCTCTTACGCCAATTCCTTCGGAAGGACCTCCGGAAACAACATTCATAACAGTTATACTGTCGCGTTGTATGCGAAATTCAACGCCTATTCCTTCAAAACTGCCTTGTAACGGGTCATTAGCATCATTATATTCGGCAGCAGTTATGTAAGTAGAGTGAGGGTCGAGCTTTTCAAGAAGGTTAGTTATGGCTTCTTCGGTAAGTTTTTCTTTTGAAATGGAATCAACATAAGATCCCTGAATGTAGTTAAACACATCATTAATCTTATCATACTTATTGTTGAAAGAAAGCAGACCTTTCCCCTGTGTTAAAGATGAATTGCTAACTATTTTGGAACCCAGAAATATTCCGGCAATAAAAACCAATGCTAAAATTATTGGCAAATATATTTTTAAACTTTTTCTTTTTTCTTCCATGTTGATATTTGCTATCAGTAAAATAAGTAATCGGTAAAAAAGGGACTGAATACCGGATACCGATTACTGAATACTATTAAAAAAACGTAAAATTTTATAAAATTTCTTATTATAATGCTGCAAATATAAACTTTTATTTTTCGATGGAATGAATTTTCAAATAAGTACTTCTATTTCTTTTTTGTAATCATACTGCAGATCTTCGTGCAATTTTGCGACTGCTATATTGATTTTTCTTATTTGATTCTGATAGAGGTTGCTGAGTGCAGTACTTGTGTTTAAAGGGATTTTAGAATCTTTTATTTTTTTGCAGAAATAAATAAGCAATTCTGTTTCTGTTTGTGGTGAACCGGAATATTTTATGTATTTATTGGTATTCCTAAGAATTTTACGAATGCTTTTTTTTATAAAATAAATGTTGCTTCTGTTAATTTCTTCAAATTTTTCGTCAATCTCGTTTTTTATCATTTTAATATACGACTGCTCGTCGTGTGAATGAAAAAGCAAATATGTAAGAAGTTCTTTATTTTCTTTTTTATATTTCAAAAGTCGCATGCACAAAGCTAAAATACGCGCAGGAGATAGCGTTTCAAGTTCGTTTTTTATTTCACTTAACGAAAAGGTTTTCATTGTGTGTTTGACATAAATTATGTTCTGCAAATATATAGTGTTTGAGCGAAAACTCCATTTTTTTCGTTACTCTTGCGAAAAAAACCGTCATTTATATAGATAAACTCCGCTTTTTTATCGCTACGCAAGCCTCAAAACTGAATTTTTCGCAACAAACACGTGTTTCCGTTCATACACTATATAGCATAACACCATCACAAATGTAAAATATCGTTTTGTATAAATGAGAGTTCACTTTTTTGCATTCAATAAAGTAGAGGAATGATTGGTATAATATACTTATTTTTGCACATACTGCCAATGAGGAAAATCAAATTATATTTAAACATTATTTATTATTAATCATAATAGTCACTCAGAGCCGTCCGTCATCCTGAGGAGCGTAGCGTCTCGAAGGATAGGACGTGTCGAAGAGTGGTTATTCGGTCGACTTCGACACGATTCTCCCTCAATTAATGTTTCTGGAGAATCGGCTCAGCCTGACCTTATAAGGCTTTCTTTAAAAATTCAAAACAGTTTCTAAGATGACAATAAAATATAATAAATTATAAAACACTATTGCCTGTAAGGCGTAAACCATACAAAATAAAAATATTATATCTGAAAGTATATAAATCTTCATGCTTCAAAAAAAAAGAGAACATCCCAAAGAAAAATCTAAATTACACCCGCGAAACAAGCATCGTGAGCGCTATGATTTCAAACAACTTATTGATATTTGCCCTGAATTAGCAAAATTTGTTAAGCTGAATATTTACAACGATGAATCTATAGATTTTTTTAATCCGGAAGCGGTGAAAATGCTTAACAAAGCTCTATTGACGCGCTATTACAACATCACAAACTGGGATATCCCTCAAAATTATTTATGTCCGCCTATTCCGGGAAGAGCCGATTACATACATCATATAGCCGATTTGTTGGGTGAATCTAACAATGGAAAAATCCCAAGGGGTAATAAAATAAAATGTTTGGATATAGGCGTAGGCGCAAATTGCGTTTATCCAATTATTGGTAACAAAGAATATAGTTGGTCGTTTATAGGCTCCGATAGCGACCCTGTTTCCGTTAAATCGGCAAACAAAATAATTGAATTAAATCCTTTTTTAAAAGAACAAATTGAAATCAGGATTCAAAATAATCCTAAAGATATTTTTTCCGGGATAATTAAAAAAAACGAACTCATTGATTTATCTGTTTGTAATCCTCCTTTTCATGCTTCTTTAGCAGAAGCGCAATCTGCAACAACTCGTAAATTAAATAATTTAAACCATAAAAAAATCAACAGACCTGTTTTGAATTTTGGAGGTCAAAATAGTGAATTGTGGTGCGAAGGAGGGGAAAAAAGGTTCGTGCAAATAATGATTAACCAGAGCAAGCAATTCTCTGCTTCCTGTTTTTGGTTTTCCACTTCCATTTCAAAACAATCTAATCTTAAAAATGTTTACGAATTGCTAAAAAAGGTCGAAGCTGTTGAAATAAAAACCATCCCGATGGGACAGGGAAATAAAATAAGCCGTATCGTTGCCTGGACATATTTATCTAAGGAAAAACAGAAAGAATGGATAAATACAAGGTGGGTGTAAAAGTGTAAAAAACATGATTAAAAAATAGACACTTTTAAATGAGTATAAAAAAATAATAGTAAATTTGAAAAAAATAAAATGGGTACTATTGTAGTAACAAATTAATTATGCAACAATCTTTGGTAATCGGTATTCAGTAATCGGTAATCGGACTTACTGATAACTGATTACCAGCTACCGATTACCGTTGCAAAACTACATTTTTTTAACACTATTCTCAGAGACTCATTTATTTGTAAGAAATAGTAAAATTTTATCCGGGCAATAAAATAAAAGTTAAGCAATAATAAAGTACAAACAATAATAAATTCAACATTATGAAAAGGAAATTATTACTAGTTATCGTTTCATTATTTGTGATCGAAGGATGGGCACAATCAACATTAAGGCTTGGAATTAATTTCCCAATGCTAAATCCTGAAACAACGAATATTCCTACATACATGAATTTAGTAAACGAAAGCAAGACGCAAATAGCGCGTCAGTTAACTTTTGGAGATGTAATATGGAAAAATGTAGAACCAACTAACAATTCATGGAACTTTGTTTTTTCGGACTCTGTATTCATGGATTATTCAAATTTAGATTATATTGCCAACCTTTATTGTATGTCTATGAAAGATACTCTCGGATATCAGGTACCATGGAAAGCATGCACGGACGCAGAGAATCCTGCTTGTCGTTGGATAGCGGCTCGCGACAGCAACGACACAAAACAATATCTTGATACCATTGTTAAACGATATGGAAATGTCATTAAATATTGGGAGATAGGAAACGAAGTTGAAAACCATACTTACCCCGCAAGTTTTCCTCTTGCGCAGTTTGTCCAATTTTTTAGATATAATTATCGATGGATTAAATCATCGGATGCAAATGCAAAGGTCGTCATTCCTTCTTTCATAGGCACTTACGGGGTTCCCTTGCAAAGTAAATACGATTGGTTACGAAATTTTTTTAATTTAGGAGGGGGGAGTTATATTGATATTATTGCTTATCACGATTATAATTCGTGGTGGACACTTCCTTTGCATATTGATTCCATTATATCAATACGTAACAGTTTTGGATTTCAGGCAAAACCTATTTGGCTGACCGAAAGCTCTGTTTCATCTAATAATACAACTCCAATAACTCCACCCTATTCTTCAATAGATGAACAAGCCGCTGATGTATGGCGCCGTAGTTGTTTGGCATGGAGCAAAGGTATTGATTTGCACATTTGGCATTCTTTGTGGAGCAGCGCACCTCCTTCGGAGTGGCAGGAATTTGGGATAATAGATAATCATGGTAAAAAGAAAAAATCATTTCATTCCTATAAATTGCTTTCAGAAAAAATCATTGAATTTACATCGGCAAATCTTATCAGCAGCGGAATTATCAGTGATGATAATGAAAATGGCGGAAATGGTGTATGGGTTGTAAAATTTGTTGTAAACGGGCATAACAAGTGGGTAATGTGGAGTCCCGATAATCTTACATACTCTCTTACACCTAACGTAAATACAAAGTATAGAATACAGCATGTAGTGCCTGCTTCATTATCAGCAAATGGAGAAACAGCGTTCTTTACAAAAGATTCGGTGGAAATTTTAAGTGGAGGTACTAAAGTTTTTAATTTAACCTCTTTGCCAATTCTTGTTGAAGAAGATATATCGTACAATATCGAAGAGCAAATGTTAAGCACTTTTTTTGAGATATCTCCTAATCCCGCTAATGATTATATAGAAATAAAAAACCATAGTTCCGAATCTATGAAAATCAATATCCTTGATATGTCTGGAAAAATCATTCATTTTGACGTACTTCAAGCAAAAGAAATTAAAAAAATTTCTTCCAAAGAATGGATGGATGGATTGTATTTATATGAAATAAATAATAAAACATATTCAGGGAAAATAATTTTACAACATTAAGTTTGAAAAATATCCCCGAAAATATTCTATTAATCAAAAAAAAATTTATATTTTTGAGTTCCAATATTAATACATGATTCTGTCTGTTCAAATATTATCGAAACTCGCCAGAAAAATCTTCGTCAATATTAAGAAGAGAGACAGTTTTTATACTTCCACATTATTATAGCAATTATAACATTTTAGGGTTTTTCAAATTAATAATTACTTCTGTAATAAATTACAAAAGCCTGTAGTTTTTTTGCTTTTAACTTTCAACTTTTAACTTTTAAACTATTTCCCCATGAACTTACCTTTTGCAGAATCATATAAAATAAAAATGGTTGAACCTATCCGTAAGAGTCAACGAAAAGAGCGTGAACAATGGATAAAAGAAGCCAAATACAATCTCTTTAACCTGAAAAGCGAATATGTTTTTATTGATTTACTTACCGATTCAGGAACCGGCGCAATGAGCGACAAACAGTGGTCGGAGCTTATGCTTGGCGATGAAAGCTATGCAGGCGCATCATCATATTATAAAATGAAAAATGCCATTAAAAAAATATTGGGATTTGAATATTTTCTTCCAACACATCAGGGCAGGGCAGCCGAAAATGTACTGTTTTCGGTGCTTGTAAAAGAAGGAGATATTGTACCCGGAAATTCACATTTCGATACCACAAAGGGACATATAGAATTTCGTAAAGCTAAAGCCGTGGATTGTACAATTGACGAAGCTTTTGACACGACTCTTATCCATCCTTTTAAAGGGAATATCGACCTTAATAAATTGGAAGATGTGTTAAAAAAATACCCTGCCGAAAAAATTCCTTTTATAATTGTTACTATAACCTGCAATTCTTCAGGAGGACAGCCTGTTTCGATGCAAAATCTGAAAGAAGTTTCTGCCCTTGCAAAAAAATATAATAAGCTTGTAGTTGTTGATTCTGCACGTTTTGCCGAAAATGCTTATTTTATAAAGAAAAGAGAAAAGGCTTATAAAAATAAAACGATAAAGGAAATTGTGCTTGAAATGTTCAGCTATACCGATATAATGACTATGAGCAGTAAAAAAGATGCTATTGTAAATATGGGTGGATTCATTGGTATGCGCGATCACGATTTATTTAATAAGGCAAGTGTTTTTAATATTATGTTCGAAGGATTTATTACTTATGGCGGGATGTCGGGGCGCGATATGAATGCGCTGGCTCAAGGTCTGGATGAAGGAACAGAATTTGATTATTTAGAAACACGCGTGGAACAGGTAGCATATCTCGGAAAAAAATGTTTGGAATATGGAATACCTGTTCTTGAACCTGCCGGAGGACATGCCATTTTTGTTGATGCCAAACGCTTTCTCCCTCAATTACCCAAAGAACAGTTTGTTGCTCAAACTCTTGGTGTGGAATTATACATTGAGGGCGGTGTTCGTGGTGTAGAAATAGGCGCTTTACTTGCCGACAGAGATCCTATAACCCGCGAAAATCGTTTTCCTGAATTGGAACTTTTACGCTTAGCCATACCTCGCAGGGTTTACACCAATAATCACATGGATTATATTGCAGCTTCTCTTGCTAATGTTTATGAAAGAAGAAACGATATTAAAAAAGGTTTAAAAATATTAGTCGAAGCACCTATTATGAGACATTTTACAATAGAAATGGATAGGATATGATTTTAGTTTAAGATAGCCACAGATTCACAGATTAATTAATGCTTATTTGTAATGTTGCGAAAAATAACCAAAAAATAACAGCATCTTTTAAAGAGATTTCTCACTAATTTTCGGAATAAGGAATCTCTTTTTTATTAGATTTGCTTAACATAAGTTATAATTATCAGTACACAAAATGTTTTTTTTTATTTTGCACTTTAGATTTTACATTTTAAAATTTGCATTAAATATTTTAATATTTTCTGCTTTTTGACGAACTCATAATTAATCTGTGAATCTGTGGCTATTTTTTTCAAACCAAATTTTATTTGTAATTTAGTAAAATATTTCAAATACTTACATGACCGATAATCCAAATTTAGATCCCGAAAAAACTAATCTTACACCCGCCGAGAGGGAGTTTGAAAAATTATTGCGTCCACCGGACTTTGGTAGTTTTACAGGGCAGCATCAGGTAGTGGAAAATCTTAAAGTATTTGTATTAGCCGCCAAACAAAGAGAAGAGGCACTTGATCATGTTTTACTGCATGGTCCTCCCGGATTGGGCAAAACAACTCTTGCGCATATTATAGCCAACGAAATGGGTGTTGGAATAAAAGTTACATCCGGTCCGGTGCTTGATAAACCTGGCGATCTGGCAGGTTTGCTTACCAATCTTGAAACAAACGATGTGCTGTTTATTGACGAAATACACCGTTTGAGCCCTGTTATCGAAGAATATCTTTATTCGGCAATGGAAGATTATAAGATTGACATCATGATTGAGTCTGGTCCAAATGCCAGAAGCATACAGATAAGCTTAAATCCTTTTACGCTGATAGGTGCTACCACACGTTCAGGTTTGCTTACTTCTCCCTTACGTGCAAGGTTTGGCATAAACTCACGATTATCGTATTATGATTCAGCATTGCTTTTGAAAATTGTTAACCGCTCCGCTTCTATTATAAGAGTAGAAATAAAGCCCGATGCTGCTTTCGAAATTGCACGCAGAAGTCGTGGCACCCCACGTATTGCAAATGCCTTACTCCGCAGAGTGCGCGATTTTGCGCAAATAAAAGGCGATGGTATTATAAATCTGGAAATAGCTCACTATGCCTTAAAAGCATTGAATGTTGACGAGAACGGATTGGACGAAATGGATAATAAAATCCTTTCCACTATTGTCGAAAAATTTAAAGGCGGTCCTGTTGGTATTTCTACAATTGCTACTGTTGTGGGCGAAGATGCAGGTACTATTGAAGAAGTTTATGAACCTTTTCTTGTGCAGGAAGGCTACATTAACCGCACATCAAGGGGTAGAGAGGCTACAGAAAAAGCTTATACTCATATTGGGAAAATCAGACCGCTACAGCAGGGAAATCTGTTTTAATCAAAAGAATTCCTCAAGGCTCTGCCTCGGGGTTATTCATTATTTATTAAGCTCCACCAGCCGCACGTTGCGCTTCTTTTTCGTAGCATAATTTTGCAAACATAAATTCCCTGTTCATACGCGCAATATTCGAACGGTTTACTAATTTGGGACATTCAGCTTCACAGGCATAAGTGTTAGAACAGTTTCCAAAACCCAGCTTATCCATTTCCTTAACCATCTTCTGTACACGTTCTTTTGATTCAACTTTCCCTTGTGGTAATAGAGCCAGTTGTGAAACTTTTGCTGAAACAAAAAGCATAGCTGAAGCATTCGCGCAAGCTGCAACACAAGCGCCACAACCTATACATGCTGCTGCATCCATTGCGAGTTCGGAATTGCGCTTACTTATAGGAATTGCATTGGCATCCGGTACGCCGCCTGTATTAACAGAAACATAACCTCCGGCTTGAATTATTTTATCAAATGCCGAGCGATCAACAAGCAAATCTTTTATTATTGGAAATGCCTTGGAACGCCATGGTTCAATAACAATAGTATCTCCATCTTTAAATTTTCTCATGTGAAGCTGACAAGTAGTGATACCGCTATCCGGTCCATGGGGGCGACCATTTATAAACAAACCGCACATACCGCATATACCCTCGCGGCAGTCGTGATCGAATGAAGCCGGGCATTTAGTATAATCTACAGCATCTGTATTTTCGCTTATAAGTTTTTCATTCAACTGATCAAGCATTTCCAGAAATGAGCAATCAGGCGATATACCGCTTATCTGATAAGTTACAAATTTGCCTTTTGTTTTGGCGTTTTTTTGTCTCCAGATTTTTAATGTTAAATCCATGATTTAATATTTTTTTTAATAATTGTAACGAATTAGTGCCTAAAGTTTAGACCCGATAAGAATTATTGTTTATCTATTTTTAATGTTCTCAGTATTATAACTTATTTTTTAAACTACTTTAGGCACTCCAACCTTTAGTATTTGTTATATAATAACCTTGTCAAATTATATTGCAAAGTGCAAATTTTAAAATGCAAATTTTAAATTTAAATCTCTTGTGTTTACTACCATTTTACATTTTGCAATTTACAGTTTGAATTTTGCATTCTTTAAAAGATTTGTATAGTTTATTACTTAACAAGCACTTAGGCACTTTAAGTACTTATTAGTTATTTATAATTTCTTTGAGCAATCTTAATTTCATTAAATTCAAGCTGTTCTTTGTGTAATTCAGGTTCAGCGTCAATACCTTTAAACTCCCATGCAGCAACATATTTAAAATTTTCATCATCGCGTTTTGCTTCGCCTTCTTCTGTTTGCATTTCCTCGCGAAAATGACCTCCACAGGATTCTTTTCTGTTAAGAGCATCTCGTACTATAAGTTCTCCTAATTCAAGAAAATCGGCAACACGTCCTGCTTTTTCAATTTCGGGGTTAAATTCATTTTTATCGCCTGTAATCTTAACATCTTTCCAGAATTCATTACGTAATTCGGGGATAAGTTGAAGCGCTTTTTTCAAACGTTCTTCATTCCTCCCCATACCACAGTTTTCCCACATTATTTTCCCAAGTTTTTTATGAATTTCATCAACAGATTGCTTACCCTTAATAGAAACAAGCTTTTCAACATTTTCTTTAACATCTTTTTCAGCATCTGAGAATTCTTTTATATCAGTAGGCATACGTTTAGTGTGAATTTCACCGGCGAGATAGTCAGCAATAGTATAAGGCAATACAAAATAACCATCGGCTAAACCCTGCATTAAAGCAGAAGCGCCAAGCCTGTTAGCTCCATGGTCAGAAAAATTACATTCGCCAAGCGCATACAAGCCGGGAACAGTGGTCATAAGATTATAATCAACCCACAAACCTCCCATGGTATAATGTACGGCAGGATATATCATCATTGGGTTTACATAACCGTTTTCGTCAACGATTTTTTCGTACATCTGAAAAAGATTGCCATATCTGGCTTCTATTTCATTCCTCCCTAATCGTTTTATTGAATCAGCAAAATCCAGATAAACTGCAAAGCCGGAGCCTACGCCATAACCTGCATCGCATCTTTCTTTTGCCGCTCTTGATGCAACATCACGGGGTACAAGGTTCCCGAATGCAGGGTATCTTCTTTCAAGATAATAATCGCGGTCAGCTTCCGGAATATCGTTGGCTTTCATTTGTTTGTTACGAAGCTTTTCAGCGTCTTCAAGTTTTTTTGGCACCCATATCCTGCCGTCATTTCTTAAGCTTTCGCTCATCAATGTAAGCTTCGACTGATAATCGCCGTGAACAGGAATACATGTAGGATGTATTTGAGTAAAGCAGGGATTTCCGAAAAAAGCGCCTTTTTTATAAGCTTTCCATATAGGAGTTGCGTTAGACCCAATTGCATTGGTTGAAAGATAATAAGCATTACCATATCCTCCAGTAGCAAGCACTACAGCATGTCCGAAATATTTTTCTATTTCTCCCGTAACAAGATTTCTCACGATAATCCCTCTTGCTTTACCGTCAACAATCACTACATCCAGCATATCGCGGCGGTTGTATAACTGAACCGTTCCTTTTGCTATCTGACGGCTTAAAGCGCTATAAGCACCCAACAACAATTGTTGTCCTGTTTGCCCTCTTGCATAAAAAGTACGCGAAACCTGGGCGCCTCCGAAAGAACGGTTGTCAAGTAATCCGCCATATTCACGGGCAAAAGGAACCCCTTGAGCAACACATTGGTCAATTATTGAATTACTAACCTCTGCCAAACGATATACATTGGCTTCCCTAGCGCGATAGTCTCCTCCTTTAACAGTATCGTAAAAAAGTCTGTAAACACTGTCTCCATCGTTCTGATAGTTTTTAGCGGCATTAATTCCACCCTGAGCAGCGATACTATGAGCGCGGCGGGGGCTGTCCTGATAGCAAAATATTTTTACATTGTAACCGGCCTCGCCTAATGCAGCAGCAGCAGAAGCTCCCGCTAATCCGGTACCCACCACAACAATATCAAGTTTCCTCTTGTTGGAAGGATTAACTAATTTGCCTGTAGATTTATAATTCGACCATTTTTGAGATATAGGTCCTTCGGGTACTTTTGAATTCAGTGTTGTCATATATATTCTACTGTTATGTTAAATGCAAACTTGAAATAAATTAATTTAAAATATCCAACATTCAATATTGAATAATGAAGTAAGACTTGGTTATTGGAAATTCGATATTCATAATTGGATATTAAATTATAACATTTTATTTTCCATGAGAAACATGAATTACTTTCCCATCAGTTTTATTTATTAATATCTCTGCCACACCTCCATTAGACATTCCTTCATCTTTGAATGTCCCTTCTATAAACCAATAACTATTAACAGAAAAGACAATAAGAGGAAGTTCATTTCTTATAGATTGTTCTCCATAAATATTTTTCAAATAAATATAAGCAATATCAGCAGCTGTCTTTTCGTCCGGTACTATTCCTTTTGTTTTAAAAAAATTATTTCCTTTTAACATAAGACTTTTTCCATTGAAAAGCCACCTTTTTGTGGTTGTTGAATAATTTTCCATGTTAGTTTTTAAGAACACACTATCAAGATACGTTGTATCACCACATTCAACTTTATCAATGCCTATCATTGCTTTTATTGATTGTTGTCTATCGGAAGATAATTTGTCTGTCTTGTATGAAACAGAATTGTTACATGAAAACAATAAAACTAAAATATATAGTAAAAAAAAATATAATATAAAAGCGTTTTTCGTCATAGTATAATAGTGAATATATCCTCAATTTAAATTAAACGAATATGAATTAATAGTTTTATTTAAAAGAAAAATAAAAAATATACCGGTATTACTATAAAGCCTCCGCAAACTATTATTGAATATACCGTTGCAGCTAATTTTATTACATAATTATATTTATTGTGATTTAGTCCTAATGTTTGAAAAGCCGAATGGAATGCGTGGTTTAAATGAACCCCTATTATTGCAATCAAAACAATATAAATAATGGAATACAAAGGCGTAGAAAATAGGTTAATAGCCATAGTATAAAAATCGTGCTTATCAGCAGCTCCTTCAGGAACGGGAACGATACCAAGTTTTACAAAATAAAAATTCATAAAATGTATAAGCAGAAATAAAAAAACAACTAAACCTGTCCATATCATGTATTTGGAAAAAAATGATGTTTCTGAACGATTTGGTTTATAATAACCTATCGGACGAGCAGCCCAGTTTTGGAGAGTAAGAATAACTCCAACTGTTATATGGAGTAAAATACATCCAAACAGTACAATTTCAAATACCTTAACAATATAATTGGAACTCATAAATTGCGACGCTGCATTGAACCAGTCGCCTCCATCGTTTCTGAGCAGACAAAGGTTAATACCAAGGTGCACAAGCAGGAATACCACCAGAAATAATCCGGCAAGCGACATTGTGATTTTTTTAGTGATAGATGAAAATTTTAATAATGTAATGCTCATAATTTTATAATTTTAACAAATAAAAGTTTCCTATTTCTTAAAAATAATTGTTTATTTGTAATAAAAATAACAAATAATTATTTGATTTCTAAATTAAAGCAAAATTGAGATTTTGGATTCAATTTACCAAGAAAAAAACAATATTTTTTATTTTTTGATATAGTTCTAACTTTATAACTTTATTAACTTTACAACTTTATAAACTTTATACTCACTCTCACTATGAAATACTTACCAATAGATAAAAATTTATTTATCTCCAACAGAGAACGTTACATAAAAAAAATCAAACCAAATTCGGTAGCAGTATTTAACTCAAATGACGATATGTATCGTAATGGAGATCAGGAATTTCCTTTTCGACAAAATTCTAATTTTTTTTACCTTACAGGAATAGATCAGGCAAAAAGTATTCTTTTAATTTTCCCCGATTGTGAAAATCCAAAATTCCGTGAAGCTTTGTTTGTGGAAGAAACAAATGAACATATAGCTGTTTGGTACGGGAAAAAATATTCAAAAGAAGAAGCGGCAGCCGTTTCCGGAATTAAAAATGTTTTCTGGCTTGATGCTTTTGATGCTGCATTAAAAGAAGTTATGGCAGCTTGCGAATATGTTTATCTAAATACAAATGAAAATCCTCGTTATTCAAGCCCTGTTCCTCATCGCGATCAAAGGTTTGTAAGGGAACTTATGTTAAGCTATCCTTTACATAAATACGAACGTTCAGCGCCAATTCTTAATAAACTTAGAACTATCAAATCACATATCGAAATAAACTTAATTAAAGAAGCTGCTAATATTACAGGTAAAGCATTCCAAAGAGTACTGAATTTTGTAAAGCCCGGTGTAATGGAATATGAGGTGGAAGCTGAAATAACTCATGAATTTATTAAAAACAGGTCGAACGGGCATGCCTATTATCCGATAATTGCTTCCGGGAAAAGCGCTTGTGTGCTTCACTACATCGAAAATAATAAAGTATGTAATAACGGAGACCTTCTGTTACTGGATTTTGGAGCTGAATACGCTAACTATGCAGGTGATCTTAGTCGTACTATTCCGGTTAACGGTAAGTTTTCAAAAAGGCAAAAAGAAGTTTATAATGCTTGCTTGTTTGTTATGAAAGAAGCGAAAAAAATGCTTGTACAAGGTACTACTATTGATGCCTACCACACCGAAGTTTGCAAAATAATGAATGAAGAATTAATCAAACTCCGTTTATATACAGACGAGGATGTTAAAAAGCAGGATCCTTTGAAACCAATGTATTTCAAATATTATATGCATGGAACTTCACATTTTATGGGTTTAGATGTTCACGATGTTGGATCTAAACAGGAAACAATTAAGCCGGGTATGGTGTTTTCCTGCGAACCTGGAATTTATATCCCCGAAGAAGGTATTGGCGTTAGAATAGAAAACGATATTCTTGTTACCGAAACCCATCCTGTCGATTTAATGGAAAATATTCCTCTTGAAGTTGAGGAAATTGAAGAAATTATGAAAAAATAATGAAGCTTTTCCTGCCACAAACTAATGTTTATCAATAGTATAAATATGTAAAACTAAGGTTAAATTTTTCTTGTCATTGTTTTGATGTTCTTTAGCCGTAAAGAA
>JAAXXA010000344.1 GCA_013334735.1 Bacteroidota bacterium | reverse complement strand
TGGCCGGAACAGTTAATTTATATGCGCCTTCGATATCTGTAATTGTTCCGATAGTAGTACCTTTAACAGATACTGTAACGCCGGGCAAAGGTAAACCATCTGTTTTTCCGGTTACCTTACCTGTAATGGTTTTTTGCGCAAACATCATTGATGTAAACAGCAAAAAAACTCCAATAAAAAGCGTAAGTCTTTTCATGTTAAATAGTTTTAGTTAATAATTGTTTTAAATACTCAATAAATGAGCATGACTTTATTTAAGCCATAACAAAGATATGAAATTTAGACAAAAAAGCAATATATTATTATTAATAGTTATGAACAATACGATGTGTGTTGGAAAACTACAAACGATTTATCACTTATTGTTTCTCGAATATTTACTTTTAAACATTCTTAATTTTAAGTGTTTCGTATAATACGGCAGTGGAACTGAGAATTTTTAGTGAATTTTACGCATTTCGCAGATGTATTACGAACTGGTTAAATTTATACATTGTGAATTGTTGAAAATTAATAATGAACAAGGATTAACGAATAATGATTTTCGATGTAAGACAGCCAATTCTGAAATAAAATTCGCCTTGGCGAACGTCATTCCTTGTTCTTAAATCAAAAAGAAGAAATTTTTCCTATGTAAAGTACAACAAAATAGTATTAAAATAAAAAAGGGTAAGCCCCTTATATCGCACCGCTCAACCACCTACCCTTGCTTCCTTCCGAACCTGGGGGAGTTTAATGGGAGCTGATCGTATAAGACTTACCCACTGCAAAAGTATAAAAAAAATTATTAGTACAACGTTTTAAAAATAATTAAATTTGCCTGATAATTAAATTTTATAAAAATGGAACCAATTCAGGATAAAAAAATAAACATTAAAGAATTGTTGAATAATTCGCACCGTTACGGATTGACAATGGGAGGTATTCTTATTGCTTTAGGAATGTTATATTACGTTATGGATGTTAATATGTTAAACATCGGTTTCAGCATTTTAAATTTCGTAATAAACATGGGCGTAATAATAACCGGTATGGTGCTGGCGACAATAAAATTCCGTGATAAATATATGGATGGCAATATTAAATATGCTAATTCTTTTTTATCAGCCTGGATTACTGCATTCGTTGCATTATTGATTTCAGGATTGTTCGTAATACTGTTTTACTGGCTTTTTGATAATCAGTATATGCCTAAACAGATAGAGGAATTTGGAGCCATGATGGAGGGTAAAATGTCGGAAGACCAATTGAGCATAATGATGGAGCGAATGCAAGAGGGCATACAGCCTTTGAATCAATTAAAAAATACACTGTTAGCTTCGCTAGTTGAATCGGGGATTTTAGCTTTAATTGTTTCAGCTTTTATAAGGAAAAAAGATAATTCGTTTGAATCAAATTTCAGATAAATAAATAATTACTTTATATAAAAATTAAAGATTTAAAATATTTAAGATTTGTGATTTTAGATTTAAGATTAAATGACAGTTTTAAAAAATCATAAATCACAATTAAATGTCGTTTAGTTATGGTTTTTATATGTCATTTCGACCATCGGGAGAAATCTGATTCCGGTACTTTAGATATCTCACTGCGTTCGATATGACAAATGTATGCTTAAATAAACGACATTAAATCACAATTCTAAAATCTAAAATTGTTACGAATAACATAGTTTTTAAACAAACCCTAGTTTTTATGGACATTTCAATAGTAATACCTCTATATTGCGAAGAAGAATCTTTGCCCGAATTATCAGCGTGGATAGTTAAGGTTATGAATGAAAACAATTTTACTTATGAAGTTATTTTTGTTGATGATGGCAGCACTGACGGTTCATGGAAAATTATTGAAGAACTTTCTTCTGAAAACCCTAATATTAAAGGGATACGTTTTCGCAGGAATTATGGAAAGTCGGCGGCGCTTAATTGTGGCTTTGCAGAAGTTCAGGGTGATGTTGTAATTACTATGGATGCCGACCTTCAGGACTCTCCCGATGAAATCCCTGAACTTTTCAAAATGATTAAAGAGGATGATTATCACCTTGTTTCAGGCTGGAAAAAGAAACGATACGACCCGATTACGAAAACTATACCTACCAAGCTTTTTAACTGGGCTACAAGGAAAACAACTAATATTAAATTACACGATTTTAACTGTGGTTTAAAGGCATACAAAAAAGATGTAGTTAAATGTATTGAAGTTTATGGCGAAATGCACCGGTATATTCCTGTTATTGCCAAATGGGCAGGGTTTACAAGGATTGGAGAAAAGGTAGTTCAGCACAGGGAACGAAAATTTGGAGTTACAAAATTCGGAATGGAAAGATTTGTAAATGGTTTTTTGGATCTGATATCAATTTCTTTTGTTTCGAGGTTTGGCAAAAAACCCATGCACTTTTTTGGCTTATGGGGAACCTTATTATTCATTTCCGGGGCTGTGATTGCAGGATACCTGGCTTATGCAAAAATATTTTTTGATAGCTACAAAATGACAGAAAGACCATTGTTTTTCTTAGGTTTATTATGTATGGTTATAGGATCGCAAATGTTCCTAACAGGTTTTATTGCCGAAATGCTTTCACGTAATTCTCCTGACAGGAATAGTTATCATATAGAGGGGAAGATTGGGTTGTAATTTAGTTTTATTTGCGAATAAAGAGTTAAATAAAAATTTGCCATGAAGTCACTAAAACACTAAGGTACACTAAATTATTATAGCGTATATTTTAAATTTTTCTTAGTGAGACTTTGTGCCTTTGAGTCTTAGTGGCGATATATTAAACAGTTAAAAATTTCAACCCTTGATTCGCATTATATGGTATTTTAAAAGTTAATTATGGAAACTGAATGAATAACCCCGAGGCAGAGCCTCGAGGTATCAACACAAAAAAATAATATACATTGGCAGAAAAAAGAAAAATAGTAATAATAGGTACTGCGTATCCTTTTCGCGGTGGCGGTCTTTCTACATACAACGAAAGACTTGCGCGCGCATTTATGCAGAAAGGCGATGATGTTGTTATTCATACGTTTTCATTGCAGTATCCGAATTTTCTTTTTCCGGGAAAAACTCAATATTCGGATGGACCCGCTCCAAAAGATCTGAATATAAAAATATCAGTTAATTCAATAAACCCTTTTAACTGGCTTAAAATAGGGCGTAAGTTAAGGAAATACAATGCAGATATTGTAATTATGAAATTCTGGATCCCTTTTATGGGACCTTGTTTGGGAACTATCGCGCGATTGATTAAAAAGAACAAACATTCAAAAATAATTTCAATTATCGATAACATAATTCCACATGAAAAAAGGGTAGGAGATTGGGCGCTTGCAAAATATTTTGTAAAATCTGTTGATGGCTTTGTTGCTATGTCGGAATCTGTTCTTGACGATTTGGGAAAATTTGATTCCGCAAAACCAAAGTTATTCTGCGCTCACCCTTTATATGATAACTATGGTGAAATAATGCCCAAAGAAGTAGCAAAACTAAAACTCGCACTCTACCCTTCGTTAAATTATTTGTTGTTCTTTGGATTTATAAGAGATTACAAAGGTTTGGATTTGCTTTTAGAAGCCTTTTCAATTTGTGTTAAAAAAAATAAATCCCTCAGACTTATTGTTGCAGGCGAGTTTTACACTGATCCTATACCATATTTTAATATTATTAAAAAGTATAATCTTGATGATTTTGTTTTAATGTACAACGATTTTATTCCCGATGAAAAAGTAGCCGAATACTTCTGTGCTTCAGACGTTGTAGTGCAACCATACAAAAATGCAACTCAGAGTGGTGTTACTCAAATTGCATATCATTTCAACAAACCGATGATAGTAACTAATGTAGGCGGCTTGGCTGAAATAGTTCCTGATAATAAAGTAGGATATGTTGTAACACCTGATATTAATGAAATTGCCGCAGCCATACTCAAATTTTATGAAGAAAGAAAAGAAGAAGAATTTTCAAAAAATGCGGAAATTGAAAAAGTAAAGTATTCATGGGATAATATGGTTGATGCGGTTGAGAAGTTGACAAGTTGAAAAGGCACAAGGCATAAGTGAAAAGTGAAAAAATTGACAAGTTGACAAGTTGACAAGGCATAAGTTGATAAGGGAAATGTTGGGTGTACATACAGCTTGCAGCTTGGGGCTTGTAGCTTTAAATTAACAATCTTGATTTTG
>JAAXXA010000343.1 GCA_013334735.1 Bacteroidota bacterium | reverse complement strand
TTAACAATATTAAACAGAAAAATATCAGAAATATATTTATTCTGAGTGCAATTTTTTTATTGATAGTGGCAGTAGTTTTATCTATTTTATTTAATTCACGAAACAAATCAAATAAGCAACTTGTAGAGACTAATTTAAAATTACAGGAGGCTAATAATAAACTTAATATATCCGAATCTTCACTAAAAGAACTTAACTCTGTTAAAGATAAATTTTTCTCAATTATAACGCATGATTTAAGAGGTCCATTGTCAACACTAAAAATGCTACTGATTAATTACATGGAAAATACAGAAGCTTTTACAAAAGAAGAAATGATTTCGTTTACAAAAAAAATTCTGGATTCAACTGATAATGTTTCCTGCTTATTTGAAAATTTACTAATATGGTCAAAAACGGAAACAAATAATGTAATTTATAAACCAGAAGAATTGAATTTAGCTGAAATTACTGAACAAACTCTTAAATTATTCAAATTAAGGCTCATTCAGAAAGAAATTAATATAAGTATAAATGTTGATGGCAATATTTTGGTTTTTGCAGATAAAAATATGCTTAGTTTTGTTTTAAGAAATCTTATTGATAATGCTATAAAATATACTGAAAAAGATGGCAAAATTGAAGTAAATGCGGCAAACATCGAAGATAACTTTATAAAAATATCAGTAAATGATAATGGAATCGGTATTGAACAGAAAAATTTGAATAATCTTTTTCAAATAAATACGCATTTTTCATCAGGAGGCACTCAAAATGAAAAAGGTACCGGGCTGGGGCTAATTATATGTAAGGAATTTATTGAAAAAAATAATGGTAAAATTTGGGTTGAAAGTAAACAAGGTATTGGTTCTTCATTTTATTTTACGTTATTGAATGGATAATTAGTAGAAAGTTTATAAAGTTGAAAGTTATAAAGTAAATCTCGAAAACTTTATGAACTTTACAAACTTTATGAACTTTATAACTTTATACTTATATGATAAAATCCATACTAATTGATGATGAAGAATATTTTCTTTTTGCTTTTTCCAAGCTTTTAAAAGTTAATTTTCCTGAAATATCTGTTGTCGGTACTGCAACAAACATAGCAGAGGGAGTCGAAATTATAAGAAATGTTAAACCTGATTTGGTTTTTTTGGATATTGAAATGAATAATGAAACAGGTTTTGATCTTTTTAAATATTTTGATAAAATTGATTTTGAAGTTATTTTTGTTACTTCTCATGATGAATGCGCGATTAAAGCTATCAAATATTCCGCATTTGATTTTATTCTTAAGCCTGTTGATAATGATGAATTGAAAGAAGCAATTGAGAGATGGAAACAGAAAAAATATTCAAGAGAAATTTCCAACGAAGCAATACGCTTACTAATTGAAAATACACAATCAAAAACATATAAAAAAATCACTTTTAATACTTCTAAAGGAATACGTATCGTTGACATTGACCAAATTATCAGGTGTCAGGCAGATACATGCTATTGCTTAATCATTCTAAACGGCAACGAAAAACTTTTAATTTCAAAGAATATCAGCAGCATAGAAGAATTGCTACCTGATAAAATATTTATCCGCTGTCATAAATCGCATCTTGTCAATCTTAATTATATCAAAGAATATTCTTATGAAGATGGTGGTAAAATTATTTTACACGATGGAGCTAAAATAGATGTTTCCACCCGAAAAAGAGAATTTGTTATTAATTTTATTAAACAGAGATAATTTTGCATTTTTATATCGAGTACCGATATTACCGATTACCAATTTTTACCACAAATTGTCTTGTAATATTTGAGATATCTTCGCGATAATATATCCATATACAACGTTAGTATATTCCTTATTGAAATACTCCTCTATAAAGTTTTATTTTACATGATTTTCCGGTAAAAATTATTTTTTCGTACTTAATTGTTATTTCGGTAAACTTAAATGTAAAATTATGAAAACACATAAAACATTTCCAATCGCAAAATTTATAGCGTATGCTATGTTAACTTTTCACTTTTCACTTTTCTCTCTTCTCTCTTTTTCGCAGGGAGTTGCAATAAATGTTACAGGTGATCCTGCAGATAATTCGGCAATGCTTGATGTGAATAGTACTAATCAGGGTTTACTAATACCTCGCATAACTACAGCAAACCGTCCTGCATCGCCAGCCACCGGTCTAATAATCTACAATACTGATTGCAATGATTTGCAATATTATAATGGTACAACATGGGTAAGCGTTATTAGCGCATTTTCATCATCATTAGCCGCTCCAGTTTCTAACGCAGGTAGTGGAGCTAGCGAAACACAAATAACAGCTAATTGGGATGCCTCTACAGACGCAACACATTATCACCTTGATGTATCTACAAGCAACGGTTTTGCAAATTTTGTAACAGGTTTTAATTATAAGAATGTAAGTAATGTAAGCACTTATAATATTACAGGATTAACTTGCAATACCACATATTACTATCGGGTAAGAGCAGAGAATAATTGCTGCACAAGCGCTAATTCTAGTACCATAACTTATGCTACTGCCGCATGTGCAGTTCCATGGACTTGTGGAAACCCTTTAGCTATTAGCCACACAATAGGCAGTGTTGCGCCAGTAACAAAGTCTGTAAACTATGGTACTGTAACCTCAACTCTTTCAGGCGTAAGTCAATGCTGGATAACGCAAAATCTTGGTGCCGATAATCAGGCAACGTCAGTTAACGATGCCACTGAGGCTTCTGCGGGGTGGTACTGGCAATTTAACCTCAAGCAGGGATATAAAGATGGACCAGCTCCAACATGGACTATTACTTCTATAAATGAAAGCAGCGATTGGCTACTAGCTAACGATCCATGCGCCATAGAACTAGGAACGGGTTGGCGTATCCCTACTTTCACAGAATATACTAACGCAGATGCAAATGGAGCGTGGAATAATTACAATGATTCTTACAACTCTGTATTAAAACTCCATGCTGCGGGATACTTACTTAGCAGCAACGGTACCGTGAGCAATCGGGGTAGTGTAGGTTATATCTGGTGTAGCACGCAGTTTAATGCTACAGTTGGGCGTTTTCTACACCTCGCTAGTGCAAATACTTTTTTAAACACCAACAGTAAGCCTCTTGGATATTCGTTGCGCTGTATTAAAAGCTAAGCAACATACGAATTTCTACGTGCCGATTTATAACTGCAAACTTTTTTAAATAAAAATGCCTTTGTTGAAAAGATACTATTTTTCAATCAGAGCTATACTATCACAAGAATAATCATTAAAAAATCATTATTTTTCGTTAGTTTTGCATAGTTATAGTCTATAAAACGGTTAATATGAAAACTAATTTCAACCTAACAATTCTTGCAAATATTATTTTTCTTTCATCACAATTTGTTTTTGCTCAGAAAACAATAGATACTTACAAAGTAGAAAGCGAAGGCTATTTTACTCACCCGGTAAACACTACAGCAGGAGTTGTCGCCACTGATAATTTTGCTTCAAAAATTTACCTGATCCAAAATTTTAAGTTGAAAGAATTAATATCCTCGCCCGGATGTGGCAGGTATTTTACTGTTTCTCCAGATAAATCAAAAATCGGATTTAAGCAAATTACCCCTGATGGTATGCAGGTTCCTGCTGTTTTCGATTTGCAAACAATGAAAATTACAAAACTGTCGAATCCGGTTAATTTATGCGGACAAGTCAGTTTTAGCAATAACGGAAAAATTGCTTTTACCGTTGGAAATGAGCTTTTCATTAAAGATGGCGTGAATTTCACTTCTTTTAATCTTGGCACTTATTCTAATATAGCTCCGATTTCTCCCGATGGAAATTTTGTAATTTTTAATAATAATTCCGATCAGTTGTTTATAATATGCCTTACATCAGGACAAGTAAAACAAATTACCGATAATACAGGAGGTTACTGTTATCCGGAATGGTCACCTGACGGAAACAAAATTGTTTTTTCAACATTATCAGGGATACTGATGGTTTTGGACAAAACGACAAATATAACTTATACTGTTGGAAAGGGCGAAAACGCTTCGTGGTCAGATGATTCTCAATTCATATTTTATAACGTGGTTTCAAATGAAAATTTAGAATATAAAGGTTCTGAAATTTATGTTTCTAAATACGATGGAAGTGCAATAAAACAACTCACAAATACTTCTGATATAAATGAAATGTTTCCT
>JAAXXA010000342.1 GCA_013334735.1 Bacteroidota bacterium | reverse complement strand
TCTCAGAGACTTCGGCGTCAATGTCCATGCCGTATTTGCTTTTCAGCCAGGGCGGGGGTGGCGCGGCCTGTGCGAATACCTGACAAATCTTCCTCCAACGAGGTGATCGCACCTTTCATGTGATGTTCGGCATCCTTTACAGTCTCTTTGATCATTATTTCCTCCAAGAAGAAGAGTGTCGAGTTTTTCAATTTTTTGAATGGAATAAGGATACCTTAAAAACCAAAAAAAATCCATTCTCTATCAGCTAGATCGGGGTAGACCTGAATTAGAACACTTGACAATGAAGAACTTAAGTTCTATAATATTTTTAGAACAAAATATTAAAAATGATAAGTATAAAATTCAATAAAAAAACAACAGATCAATTATTTGAAAAATTTGAAAAACAGATAAATTATAGAGTTAAGAAAAAGATGCTTGTTTTCTATCTGAAAGCGTTGAGATTTGTTATATATTTAAAATGGATACTGTAAACCCTTACCACCGTTAAAAAGTAATGAAATTTCTGTTGATGACAAAACTCTATTTCAAATACCTATTTCATCTAAAGAGCCATGAAAAGTTAAAAACGGATGATGATTATGCCGGAACCACCTGAACCGGGATAATCACCAGATCCTAAGTTACCACACCCACCACCACCGCCGCCTGAGTTGGCTGCGCCATTGTATGCCGGACCGTCCGGCAATGAACCATTACCGCCGCCACCTATTCCACCTGCACCGGGAGATGTATTTGCTCCGCCACCTCCGCCGCCTGCATAATACGTTGTGGTACCTGAAATCGAGCTAGGCAAGCCAGCACCACCAGCACCACCAGTAGTAGTATTGGTGGCAGTACCGCCTGTATTATTAGCGCCGCCGCCACCACCACCGGCGCCGTACATATTTGTATAACCGTTTCCTCCAGAATGTCCTTGATTTGTTGTACCGCTCCCTGCCGTACTAGGTGTGCCTCTACCGCCCCCACCGCCACTTCCGCCAGCATTAGCGCCGTCGCCACCTCCTGCACCACCACCAATGGCAGTAAAAAGATTTGTCCCTTCAGTTCCGCCCAACACACCAAAAATTGAATTAGAACCATTATTACCAGGGATACCTCCAGCACCAATGGAGATTAACATATTACCTGAAACAGCAAAATCGGTTGCTGTTAGAAATCCTCCAGCGCCTCCGCCTCCGCCACCATTTCGATAACCACCGCCACCGCCAGCAACAACAAGATATTCAACCGAAGTAACCCCCGTAGGCACTGTCCATGTAGTTGAACCTGAAGTCGTAGAGTTTGTGCAAGTGAAACTAACAACAGTATATATTCCATTGCAAGTTGTGGTTGTTGTAACTCCACCTGCGTTATATGGTGGAGGATTTACGGTAACTGTTGCCGTATTTGTATTAGAAGGACAACCATATTGGGAGGTTGCAGTTCCTGTAAATATAGTGTTTTGTTGCGTTGTTGTTGTGTTTGTTAAAGTTCCTGTTATATTCCCGGAACCGGGAGTTGTAATACCTGTTGTGTTTGTAGTATTGTCTCTTGTCCAACTATAGGTTGTGTTTCCGGGAACACTGTTTGGATTGGATAAAGTTATTTGTGCTATGGCTATCCCCGAGCAAACGGTTTGCGTTGCAGGAATAATAGCTACTGTAGGTGTCGGATTAATCATTACCGTATAAGTGAATTGGCTGCCTGAACAACTATTCGCTGTTGGTGTAATCAGATAAATAACATTCACAGCTGCTGCAGTGGTATTGGTTAATGTTTCTGTTATCGGATTGTTTGTTTGACCTGATAAGGCTGAATTGCTTATACCTGTTACTAAAGCACGCGACCAACTATATGTAGCGCCGCCAACAGGGCTTGTTATACTATAGTTCTGTGCAACACCGCTGCATATTGTACCAGTTGCCGCACTGCTAATAGAAGGTGTCGGATTAACTGTTACCGTAGCTGTTCCAGTTATTGTATTTGAGCATGTAGGAGCAGATTGATAAACAATACTAACTAAATTATAAGCATAAGTTCCTACAGTGGTTATTGAAACTGCCACAGTTGTTGTAGTATTTGCACCAACGTTTACAGTAGTTTGATTGGAACCGTTTATATTATAAGTAATTGTAACGGGTAAAGTTTGAGGATTTGTAAATGTAATGTTTGGAGCGGTTACGTTTTGACAAACCGTTGTAGTTCCACTGATACTTGCTGTTGGTATAGGATTAACAGTTAATGTAGCTAATCCGTCAGAAGTTGTATTGCTGCAAGCTCCACTAATAATGCAACGGTATTTGTAAGCATTCATACCTATTGGTGGGTTTGTGATTGTTAAAGTAGCTGTGTTTGCTCCCGAATAAACTCCGCCATTTGACACATTATTCCAACTACTTATATATTCCTGCCATTGATACGTTATACCTCCAGTTGCTATAATTATGAAAGATGGAGTACCTGTATCGGTACAAACGGCTATACTTGCTGGTTGCGCTGTAATATTTGGCGCATTGGAATTAACGTCTAATGCATAGTTGCCGGAAACAGTACCATTACCACAGGCATTTGTTCCCATAACTGTGAGGTTACCGGATGTGGCTGTTCCTGAAAAATGAATAATAACATTATTTGTAGAACCTACAATTGAGGCTCCTGTGCCTGAATAAGACCATATATAATTTGTTGCATTTGAAATAGCAGGTATAGAATAAAATTGCATTTGTCCGGGACAAACAGTGGCTGTACCACTAATGGTTCCTGCTGCAGCTGGTGCACTTGTGCAGTTACAAGTAACAGTTTGCCAAAAGCCACTTTCATAAATTTCAAAACATTTTGAGGTAATATTATATATCATAAGTCCTTGAGCAGGGTTGTCGATAGTATTGCGCTGATCATTAGTCATGCGAGGAATAAGAGCGCCCTGCGTTGTACTGCTTACATCAAGAGCTGCCGAGTTATCAGCGGCAGCACCCGAGGTGTTGATTGATACACCTTGAGAAAAACTGTTTAACGCTAAAAATGAAAAGGTATAAGTGAAAATGATATATAAGAAACCTTTTGCTATTATACTAATAATATTGTTTTTCATGATTTAAAATTTATTTTAATATTTTGTTTAAAAAGGATACTGTAAACCCACACCACTATTGTAAAGCGCTGATACTTCACCAGCAGACAATGCTCGTGACCAAATACCCACTTCATCAATATATCCATCGAAAGTTTTGCCGATGCGAGCATTAAAACTGCCAGTATCACCACTTCCTGAAAGGTTTACTGTGTTGCAAGCGACACCGTTAACATAAAGAGTAAATGCAGTACCTGTTGAAACAAGTACGACGTGGTACCAAGAATTTATGCTCAAGTTGGTTGTAGAAAGTGAATACCAATCAGGGGCAGTGGCAGTATGACGAAAGGTTGATGCAAATCGATTGTAACCGCTATTGAGATATTGCCACGAAAACCCGAAGCCATCATAATCGGAGGCATCTTTCGAGCGCGTGAAAATAGAATAAGCAGCATCTTGAAGAGTGTTGACTGTAGGATATGCCCATGCAGAAATAGTAAATGCGCTTGCCGCGTAATCAAAGGCAGTCCCTAAATCAATGTAACTAGGAACTGAGCGTGTAAACAGCCCCCCTTGACCTATTTTCCCATAAGTAGAGTTATAAGTAATGGTATGATCTGTTCCAGTATGACTATTGCCAGTAGCATCATTACTGTTTCCTTCAAATTTCCAGTAAGCGACTATGTTTGCAGCTAAATTGGCGGTAGTAATTGAAATAGTATTTGAATTACTACTTAAATTGCATGAGTTATTAGCCCTTAAGCGATAGTAATAAGCTGTGTTGCCGGAAAGACCGGTTACATTACAGGTGGTGACATTGCCTGCATTCAAATTATTAAAACCAGTTGCGAAATTGCCAAAACCGCTGCTTGTAGATACATCAAGATAATAAGATGTTGCTCCGTCAGATGCTGACCAGTTGGCTGTAAATTGATTTTGGGTTGCACCATTACCGGAAGTTGCCACAGGCGCTACTAATGATGTTTTTACGCTTATCCAGTTTGTACCATTATAATATTGCAAATCATTGCAATCGGTATTGTAAATTATAAGACCCGTGGCGGGGGATGCAGGACGGTTTGCTGTTGTCAAGCGAGGTATAAGCAAACCCTGATTAGTACTACTTAT
>JAAXXA010000341.1 GCA_013334735.1 Bacteroidota bacterium | reverse complement strand
GCGGAACAAATTCGATATCTTTTAGAAAAAAAATTGGTATTACCAATCAGCTCATCAATTTTTCGTAGAAATGTTCAACTTTAGCGTCAGTAGAACCATAGCAAATAATATCTTCGTAAATTTTAACAATCTCATCTAATTTTTTTTTATATTTTGATTGCAGTTCCCTCTCATTATCGTTAATGATGATTTCACTTTTACTCAAACTATAATCTTTATTTACATAAGTAAATACTGATTCAATTGGTTTTTTTTCAAATGTATCGCTTGTTAATTCCATTAAATAATCGTCAGAATTATCCATCCAATAGCCTAATTTTTTTGCTGTTCTCATTTTAATTATTTTTAAATGTAACGAATTATTAGGATACAAAGGTGGGGCGCTTTGATTATAAAAGTGTTACATAACTTTAGATAAAAGTTACATCTTTCACACATTAATACCGTTTAGCTTTCTGTAATATTATTTAGTAAAGAATAAACACAAAGCAAATCGGCATTTACCAATCTATTTTTTCTAATTCGATCGTGTCTTTTAGAAAAAATTTTGGTATAAGCTTTAATCGTATTGGAAAGGACATACAGATCACAAATTCTTCGGGTTTGAATAACAGTCTGTATTATTAGAAAATTTTGTAATGGGATATAAAAAAAGCCCTACTTACAGTATGGCTCTAAAAAAATATTTTTTAAATAATGTATAAACTATGCTAGTCTAACATTTACGGCATTTAAGTCTTTTTTCCCTTGCTCAAGATCAAAAGTTACTTCGTCATTCTCCTTGATATTATCTTTTAAACCGGATGAATGTACAAAATATTCTTTAGATGAATTCGCATCTTTAATGAATCCGAATCCTTTTGATTCGTTGAAAAATTTTACTGTTCCTTTGTTCATGATTATAAATTTTTAAATTATTTGCAAATATACTATTTTTTAAGCAGATAATTGTTACACAATATCAGAAAAAAGTTACATCATTCTCACATCAGGCTTAAAATTTAACCTTTTTATAAAAAATTGTTTTGGTAATTTCCGATGCAAAGATGTAATAATGATTAGCTTTCTGTAATATTATTTAGTAAAGAATAAACACAAAGCAAATCGGCATTTACCAATCTATTTTTTCTTCGCCGTATCGAATTCTATTGTATCTTTTATAAAAAAAGATTGGTATAATACCGAGTTAGGATTTTATAAATTAACCAATGTTATACTAAAACGGGATAAATTGCGACAATTTATCCCGTTTTAGTATAACACTTATTTCGCATTATTCATTAATTTCATAAAAACGAAGCCTGTTTTTGAGAGAAATAATTTTATCCTGCAAAGAGTTTAATCGCTGTAATAAATGAGTGATGGTTTCAATACCTTCCAAGTTAATATCCAACTCGAAATAGAAATGAACAATTTTCTCCAAATGCTTAAGTTGACTTACATCAATAAATCCTATTTCTTTAATTGTAGTAATTTCAATCAATCCGTTTTGTAGTAATGAATTTATAAATGAAATTTCAATATTATGGTTAACACAGAATTCATTTACGGTTATTAAATTTTTTGTTTGCATTGTTTACATTTTAAAATTGACATTGCTAATAAAGTATTGTTTGCTTTATGTTTAATAGAGGCTTGGAGGTTTTAGCTTTTGCCACAAAGGCACAATTCGCCTATGGCGAACACAAAATTTCACTAAGTAGAGTCTGTCTTTAATGTCGTCATTGCAAACCCTTCCTCTGTCAGGATAAACTCCGTGAAGCAACTTAGCGAAGCGACTCATGAACACAAATAAAAATAAAATTATTTGTGAATAATCTATTTGCTGATAATCAAGAGATTACTCACATATTTCTGTTCTTCAAGGTGTTCGTGAGTCGCTTCGCTAAGTTGCTTCGTTCCTCGCAATGACGCTGGTTTCTTTTTACTGAAAAACGAATTACGATTTCGATAATTCGGTAAATAATACTTTTTGCTTTTCAGTCAAATTTGTTGGGATTTTGATGATATATGTAACATATAAATCTCCAAATTGCCCTTCATTTTTATAAACAGGAAATCCCTTACCTTTTAATTTAATTTTACTTCCATTTTGCGTTTCAGGATTTACTTTTAATTTTACTTTTCCATTCAATGTATCAATAGTAATTTCTCCTCCTAACACAGCAATATAAAAATCTAGATCTACAGTGGTATATAAATTATTTTCCAAACGTTTATATTTCGGATGATTGCCTATTGAAAATGTAATATATAAATCGCCATTAGGTCCACCATTTATTCCTTGTCCCCCATGCCCTGCTATTTTGATAGTTTGACCATTATCAATTCCGGCAGGAATTGTAATTCTTATATTTTTACCGTTTACCGTTAAGGTTTGTTTATGGGTTTTATATGCATCAATAAGGTCGAGATGAATTTCCGCATTGTAATCCTCACCTCTGTATTTCACTTGTCTGCTTCTGCCTGACCTTGACGCTCCACCAAACATGGATTCAAAAAAATCAGAAAAATCTCCTTCGGACTGCGCTCCAGAAAATCCTGCCCCGCGCGAATTTGGCGATTGTCGCTGATATTGTTTGTTTTTTTCAAATTCCTCAGCATGTTGCCAATCATTTCCGTATTGATCGTATTTCTTGCGTTTTTCAGGATCGCTTAACACTTCATTTGCTTCATTGATCTGCTGAAAATTCAATTTTGCATCCTTATCGTTAGGATTCAAATCAGGGTGATACTTTCTTGCCAATTTCCTGAATGCTTTTTTGATGTCCTCCTGTGTTGCCGTTTTATCAATCCCTAATATTTTATAATAATCTACGTAAGTCATGTGTTAATATCTAGAGATTAATTTAGAAACTGTTTTGAATTTATACTTTATTCGTTTTTTAATTATTAATCATAATAGTCACTCAGAGCAGTCCCCCATCCTGAGGAGCGCAGCGTCTCGAAAGACGGGACGTGTCGAAGAGTGGCTATTCGGTCGTCTTCGACACTATTCTCCCTCAACTAATGTTTCTGGAGAATAGGCTCAGCCTGACTTCATAAGTCTGTCGTTTCATAAATTTAAAATTTCAAAACAGTTTCTTATTATTTCAAATACTTATTTATTAAAACATTTAATTTATCTTTTTGAATAGGTTTCTCTATACATTCATCACAACCGGCTGATAAAATTAAATCTTTCTCTTCGCTGAATGCATAAGCTGTTTGTGCGATCACAGGCAAATCAGGTCTAATTTGTTTAATAATTTTTGTTGCTTCAATTCCATCCATAACAGGCATTCGGATGTCCATTAAAATTAAATCAATATCGGGGGTATTTTTGACAATCTCTACAGCCTGCTCTCCATTTTCAACATTAATTGCAGTAACATTAAATTTTGATAAAATTTTGTTTAAATACTGGGAACTAATCCAATCGTCTTCAGCTATCAGAATTTTCCCTTTAAGTTGTTTTAAGGGACAATCCGAATGTATTATTTTTGCTTGAAAAGCCGGGTCAACAAGGGTTATAGGCAAGGTAAAAAAAAATGTTGTGCCTTTAATGATTTCAGATTCAACCCAGATTTTGCCTCCAAGCAATTCCACAAGCCCTTTGCTAATAGCAAGCCCCAACCCTGCTCCCTCGTTTATTCTCGAATCAGATTGGTCCGCTTGCATAAATCTGTCAAAAATTTTATCATATAACTCGCGCGGTATCATAATACCTGTATTTTTAACATAGAATTGAATAAAATCACCTTTAATTTCATAACCGAAATCTATGCTACCCGATTTCGTGAATTTTAAAGCATTATTTAATAAATTTGTAAGAATTTGATTCAGTTTGCCCTCATCTGAACATATTTTTATACTTAAATTACCATGATCATGGTAATTTAAGATAATATTATTATTTTTCGCTAATAAAGAGAAAAAATAATATAAATCGGATAAAATTGAATTAATTAATATTGGTTTTTTCTCAACTTTAATTTGACCTGTTTGAATTTTGGAAATTTCGAGAACATTATTTATAATTTCTAAAAGACGTTTTCCGCTTTGTTTGATAATAGTTGTATTACTGGCTGGTAAATTAAGGTTTTATAAATATGATAGCGTTCCATTGCCAGGACAATCGTTGGATGAGTATAGTAATTCTTGGGATTGAGTCTTCGTGCGATGATACATCTGCTTCTGTCATAA
>JAAXXA010000340.1 GCA_013334735.1 Bacteroidota bacterium | reverse complement strand
ACTTTCAACTCATTTACAATGATCCGTTTTATTATTTGCTTTTCGTATATTTTCTAATATTTTTTTATGTTTTTTAATGATATCGTCAAGGGTGGTTTTTTTTAAATATTTTGTAATATTATCATTAAGTCCCATCCAGAATTCATTGGCGACGCATATTCTGGAAATAAAGCATGTAACCGGTTTATTAACGCAATGTATAATTGAAGGTTCCGGTTCAAACGATCTGTAAACATCATAAACAGTAATTTCTTTTCTTGGTTTATTAAGAATATAACCGCTTTTTTTACCTCCGGCATTTGTGATCAATCCTGAAACTTTGAGCGCAGAAATAATAGGATCCAGATATTTTTCTGATAATTGTTGATTTTCGGCAATATTTTTTTGAAACATTCCTGCATTATCATGATCCTCGTGCAAACCGAGTTCAATCATAACTCTTAATCCGTAACGTATTTTCGTATTTACTTTCATAATGAAATAGATTAAAATAGTTAAATATTATTTCCTTCCCAGCAACCGCAGTCCTTTAATTACAATATTTATATCATTTATAATTTTATAATCGCGTGCGTAAATCATATTAAGGCGTGAGATCATTTCATTATCAAGCTTTCTTTTCCGAAAAACTTCAGAGGGGTTTAAAACACCTTTTCGAATCTTGGGAAGCTTTATTGATTCCTCATTTATAAAATATCCAACCCACGATTTGCGGGCTAAAAGTACAAGAAAAATATTTTTAAAAAGCCCGGAAATACTGTCAACAATAAAAATTAGAATGGGCGAAAATATCAGAATTATTATAGATGCTGTTATATCGAAAAATCTTTTATTTCGTTTGTTTGAAGGCTTACTCACAGAGTTGATGTTAACAACATAAAGGTCGCCAAAAGTGTCGATGGTATTGCTTCCTATAATATATAAACTCTCGGGAGGAGCAATTTTGTAATCAAGTTGTTTATTTTTCAGCTCCGACATTTTGTCGATAATATCCTGTGGGCTCATATCTTTTGCGCAGAATATTACTTCGTCAATTTTATATATTTCGATTATTTCTTTTATCTGGCTTATATTTCCGATAAAACCGATTCCGCTATTACTTTCACTAATGCTGACAAGACCTATAAATCCAAGGTTTGTATTTGATTGCCGGAGAAGAGACGCAACTCTTTCGGCTTCTTCTTTTTCGCCTGCAATTACAAAATTCCTGTTTCTGCCGGAGTCAAACTGATATTTTTTAATATGTAAAATATTAAGAACAATTCTGATCAGAAACATTGAAATAAGCGACCATAAAGCTCCCCAAATAATTAAAGCTCTCGAAAAGCGGTATTCTTCGCTAAGAAGAGCATATATTACAAGAATAGACATTGTTCCCAATACTAAACCCTGAATAATTTTTAAAGGTTTAATAGGTTTATCATAACCACCGCTCAGGAAAGTTGAAAATAACCAGATAAAAATATAGGCTGGAATAACTATGTAAATAAATTCAACAGGATAGTGTCCGCCTCTCGGAAATAAAATATGTTGTTCCCAATAATTTTTAATCAAGTACAATCCAGCGTAAATGAATGCTGCGTCTGCAATAGGAAGGAAAAGTTTATTAAAAGATTTGTATAGTATGGCTAAAAATGCCCTAAGGTAAATAGCAAGATGGATAAAAAAAGAAAAAGTTTTTGCGTTTTTTTTGGAAAAATGTTTCCTGGCAAAAATAATCATTGCATTATAAAAAATAATCACATAATTAATGCTGTTTTTCTTAGTGCTTTCTCCTTTATAATGAATTATTCTGGTCTCCGGAAAATAATAGTTTTTGTAACCGGCTTTTAAAATACGATACGATAAATCAATGTCCTCCCCATACATAAAAAATGTTTCGTCAAGAAATCCAGTCTTCTCGAGTGTTTCACGACGAAGAAACATAAAAGCTCCTGAAAGAATATCTACGTTATGGATCTTATTTTTATCAAGGTATGTAAGATGGTATTGCCCGAAAACTCTCGATTTTGGAAAAAGTTTTGATAGTCCGAAAATATTATAAAATGCTGCCGATGGAGTAGGGAGTCCTCTTTTCGATTCGGGAAGAAATTTTCCTTTTCCATCGATCATTTTCACACCAAGACCTCCTGCATCCGGGTGTGATTCCATAAAAGTAATGATTTTTAAAAAAGTATCTTCTTCAACAAGGGTGTCGGGGTTAAGTAATAATATATATTTACCTTTTGCAATATTAATTGCCTGATTGTTTGCTTTTGAAAATCCCAAATTTTCATTGTTCTCAATAATTTGTACATCGGGAAATTTTTCCTTCAGCATCTTAACCGAACCATCAACAGAATTGTTATCTACTACAATTATTTCCATCCGGATACCAATGGACGCATTTCTTACAGAAATAAGGCACTGTTCAAGAAAATACTTCACATTGTAATTTACGATTATAACAGATAATTCCATCAGTGTTTAATAATAAAAAATCAAAATTAGCATTAAGATGTATCCCAACAAAAAATATTTTTTAGAAACTAACGAATTTGAGATAGATATATTGTTTTTAATCAGTTTATAGTTAGATTATTGGATAAAAAATAATTTGTTTGTTTATTTTTTATATATTTGCTTCTTTTATTTCTAAGGCTAAAATTAACTTAAAAAATATATTTTTTACTTTAACAAACTAAAAATTTTGTATAAAATGAAGAAAGTTGTATTATTTTTTACTTGCATTTTATTGATGAATGCGCTGGTTGCACAAAGACAACTCACATTACAGAAAGCCGATTCAGTATTTAAGAACAAAGATTATTTAAATTCTATTCAATTATACAATAAAGCTTTAAAAAAATCTACAGTTGACGAAAGCAAGTATATCTATTTTCAATTAGGCGAATGTTACAGATTCGGAAATAATTTTAATGACGCTTTAACCAAATATCAAAAGTCAATTGATTTAGGATACGACGTTCCTGTTGTTTATCTTCGTATTGGAGAGGTGCAATTAAAAACCGGTGATTATACCTCGGCAAAAACAAATCTTGAAAATTATATTAAAGCAGTACCTTCCGACGTTTTGGCTGCTTTAAAGTTGGAATCATGTAATCTGGGATTGAAAGGAGAAACAGAAAAGCCTATATATGAAGTTGCTGATGAAAAATCATTAAATTCAACATCAAGTGATTATGGAATTGCATATTTCAAGAACGGGAAAATTATTTATGCTTCTACCAGATTAGACGGTTCCACAAAGCTAGATCCATATACATCTCAGGGATTTTCTGATATGTATGAATCAGCTTACGATCCTCAAAAAGGTGAATGGAGTAAGGTGGAAAAACTAAAAGGAAGTTTGAATACCAAATATAATGAAGGTACATTTTGCTATGACCAGAATACTACTTCAGGTTATTATATGCAATGTAATGGGGAATCAGGAAAAAAACTTAGTTGCAGTATTTTTAGCTCAAAATACAATGAAACCGATAACACATGGGGAGTACCTGTAATATTTGATTACAATAGTCCCGATTATAGCGTTGGGCATCCATCTTTTTCTTCCGATGGAAAAACCTTGTATTTTGTTTCGGATATGCAGGGAGGTTTTGGTGGAAAGGATATTTATATGTTAAAGAAAAGCGGGGGAGTATGGGGCCAACCTGAAAACCTTGGTAGCACTGTTAATACAATTGGCGATGAAATGTTCCCATTTATATCAGGAGATACTTTATTGATGTTTGCCTCCGATGGGCATCCCGGATTTGGTGGGCTTGATATTTTTATGAGCCGAAAGAAAAATGGCCGTTTTACAAAACCTGTTAACATGATGCCTCCTGTTAACTCCAGCGCTGACGATTTTAATATGATTTTTAAAGATTCAAAAGATGCAGGTTTATTCTGTTCTAACAGAGCCGGTGGCGTTGGAGACGATGATATTTATTCATATAAGCTTATACCTGTTTTACTTTCGGCTTCCGGTAATGTTAAAGATAAAGCTACCGGTAAAGGTCTTGAAGATGCTGTTGTTCTTTTCTTAGGAGATGATCAAAGTGTTGATTCTGTATTAACTAATTCAAAAGGAAAGTACGAATTTGATAAAATAAAACAAAAAACAACATATAATATCAAAGTTTATAAAACAGGTCCGGCCTCGGAACGACCAACATCCTGTTGCTGCGCGTCGGCGAGA
>JAAXXA010000339.1 GCA_013334735.1 Bacteroidota bacterium | reverse complement strand
AAGTCAGTCTCCTTTTTTACCTGATAAAGATATCTTCTTTGGTGATTATACAAATATATCCGCTTACAATGGCATTATCCGCCCGATATGGACGAGGCTAAATAACGGGCAGCTTAGTATCTGGACGGATATCACCAGCTTACATGATATTCTGTTTTCGATAGAAGAAGCGCCTGTATCAGATAATATTTTGAGTTTTGAGAATTATCCAAATCCTGCAAGTGATTATACATTTGTTTCTTATAAACTTCATGAAAGGTCGAATATTAACCTATCTGTTTATAATTTACAGGGAAATGTTGTTTCTAAAATTATAAACAATGAAAGCAAAGCTTATGGAAAATATATTGAACGAATTTGTTTGGATAAACTTAATATTCCTTCCGGCGTATATTTTTTAAAACTTGAAGTGAATGATAATGTCAAAACAGCAAGACAAATATTGATAAAATAAACTTATGTATAATATTCCGGTTACAAGCCCTTTTTGTTGTTCCGACGTGGCGGTCACCAAGAGCGAAAATGCATAAATTACTAATCTTTTTAACATAGAAATAATTTAAAAAATGAATATGACACCAAAAAAAAATCCTGCATTTACGAAGTCATTGGCTTTGTGTTGCATAGCAAACCGCGTGAAAAAAATGCGCATGTTTTCACTTACAATGTTATCCGTTTGTTTTTTAATTTCAGGATGTGATAAAAAAGAGAATGACGATGATCAATATGGTACAAATTGTAAAATAATTAAAAACACAATTAATAACTCTTATGAAGCATCTGTAGATTATGATTTGAATAACCGTATAATAGAAATGAATTATACCGGAAGTGGGAATCCTGCTGCAAAAATGACGGTGGTTTATAATAATAATTTGGCGATACTTGATTATTATATTGGTGGCGCTTTGACAATGACAACCGAAGCAACGCTAAATTCGGCGGGAAACATTATTGAAACTAATACTACCGATTCCGCGGGCAATGATGTTATTAACGAATTTTTTACTTATAATTCCGACAATAAAATAATTGAATTAAGGGGTACAGATTTTAGTTCAAATATTACAGATACCCTTACTATTGAATGGAATGCAGGTAATGCTACTAAGATTTTACGTACACAAGGAACTATTTTATGCGACTATTATACAGGTCAAACATCTTCGTTGAAATATGGCTATGGAAATGTAGTCTTATTAATTGATAGATTAGATATGGATATTGCAACATTCTACTCTAATGATTTCATAAAAACTTATGATATTAATGGCGTTAATCCTATCCATTTTTCGTATGAGTTTAACAGCGACGGTAAAGCCAATAAGATTACAACAAGTTCGGGTGGCAATAGCAGCACTACTGTAGTGAAATACGAATGTGAATAAGTTTACGTTTTTTGACTAATTATCAATATAATCTTTGAATTGCAAAAAAACTACTTATTGTATTATTGTAAATAGTTCTTGCCCCTGAATCAGTATGATAAACAACAATTGTAACCTCATCATTTACCGCAAGTTTTACCATGTCAGATATTGAAACCTGCAAATCGTTACCTGCGCTTGTGGTAACATAGTTATCAATATCAGAAACACGAGCGCCATTTACTTCTATGGCTATTGTAATTCTCTTGCCTGAATTCATACTTTGTAAATAAACAGTACTGGTTACTGAATAATAGCCTGCCGTTTTTGCCTTATATATTCCAGAGCTGGGAGTGTATTCACTTCCTAAATCCCAGGTTTCGCCATCAAATAATACCGTTGTCCATGTTGAAGCACTAACGGATTGTGTGCTAGCGCTCATATAAGCTCTTGCTCCATAAGGGAAACCTTGTTGGTCTAATTGATAGCGTGTTCCACCATTAGTTGCTGTAAAATATAAATGTGAACCGTCATATTCTATTGCGCCGGCTTCTGTAGTGCTTAAGTTTGCGCCTGCAGTAAATTTTAGAGGGGCTGTATTTGCTGTATTAGTGCCTGCTTTCAATTGTAAAACGGCAGTAGGGGAGCTTGTCCCGATGCCTACATTACCACCGCTTATATAAGAATCAGCTGAAGAAACATAGATGTAATCGGAGTAGTTAGCAACAGCGGTTTGGATTTTGCCGTCGCTTGACATTGCCACATCATTCCAATATCTTGCAGCATCAGTGGTTTTTTGAGTCCATGTGATACCATAATCAGAGGAACAATATATATAGCCATGATACTCATAAGTAGTTTGTATCTTTCCATCAGCAGACATAGCGACATTGCCCCATTGTTTGGAAGTACCTCTTTGTGTCCATGTAGCACCGTAATTTGTGGAAACGTAAATGTACCCGTTATAAACACTGGCTGTTTGTATCTTTCCATCGCTCGACATAGCAATACCATTCCATGATCTACCACCGCTGCTTATTTCTGTCCATGTAAAACCGTAATCAGTAGAGCCAAACATCAAATTTTGACCGCTACCAACAATTGCAGTTTGTATCTTGCCATCGCTTGACATTGCGATACTCTGCCAATATCTTGCAGCATCATTGGTCCTTTGAGTCCATGTAACACCAAAATCATTGGATCCGTAAATATAACCGCCATTACCTACAACTGCAGTTTGTATCTTACCATCACTCGACATTGCGACATCGTTCCAATTTAGATCGCTGGTGGCTCTTTGTGTCCATGTTGCTCCGTAATCATCTGAACCGTACATATAACCGCCAATTGTAGGAACAGTAGTTTGTATCTTACCATCACTTGACATCGCAATACCGCGTAATTGTCCGTATGGAGTATTTTGTGTCCATGTAGCGCCATAATCATTAGAAACATAAATCCTACCGTTATAGTTACCGGCGGTTTGTATCTTGCCATCGCTCGACATAGCTATACTCTGCCAATCTCTTGGAGAATCTTTTGGAATCCAAATGCTTGCATAATTTGCCAGTCCCCATTGATTTTCTTTAACACCAACTTTGCCAAAGTAAGCTCCACCTTCTAAGCCTGAGAGAAGAATATTATCTGTTGATAAATAACCTGCTTTAAAAGTTGAAGAAGGATTACCCGCTATTGTTAATTTTTGTCCTGTAATTGTAGTCCCAATACCTACATTACCTGTGCTTGAAATAATCATTCTATCAAGATTTCTTGTTTTGAATCTCAAAGGAATAGAGCCGGATGCATCGCTTGTACCTATAAAATTTGTAGTGGAATCAATGCCTGTATTACCTGTTATATGCCATGCGGTAGCATCAATTCCGGCAGCAGGTGTTGCCCATGTTGGCGCTTCTGAACCGCTTGATGTAAGAACCTGCCCTGTTGTACCCGGTCCGTTGGAAGGCGCGGTAATATTTATCCATTTGCTGCCATCCCAGTAGTAGTACCCTGCACCGTTACCGTTGGTTGGCGAAGTGTTGCTATACACGATTAAACTTGCAACAGGAGTTCCCGTGAGCGGAGCATAAGTTGCAACATCTGTTAGATTCACACGTGGAATTAAAAGTCCTTTGGTATCGGATGTGCCTTCTCCTACTTCAAGTAATGCCGCGTCTTTAGCTGCATTGCCGGATGTGTTAATGCCAATACCTTGTGAAAAGGAGTTGAAAGTGAAAAGTGAAAAGTGAATAGTGAATAGTGCAAATAAAAATATTGATGGTTTTTTCATGGTAAATATTGTTACGAATTATTTAAGAGCTGCAAATATAATACTTTTTGGTCAAATTTTCAGCGCTTGTTCAGCGTTTTTTCGCCATTGCTATTGATAATAAGCAACAATAGCAAAAATTACCGTCAATATTTACCAGTCAATATTACAATTTGTTTAATTATTCAGCTTCCCACATAATATCGCAAGTTCCTGTCGGACTCCCGGTATTGCTCCATGACAAAATAATATTTGTTCCATCAAATGTAACTGTTGCATAAGATGAAGTAATTCCATCCAAATCTTTTATTTCTATAATATTTGTTGAACTTTGCCCACTTCTTGTAGAAGTTGTAGCAGAAGAACCAATGTTATATTGGTAAATCATAGATGTTGCAGTTCCATTATAAACACCTTGAGAGCGTCCATTACCTGAAACACCAGTATTTCCATATGAAACATTAATTCTTATCTTTTTAGGTGTTGTACCTAGTCCGTGCGCAATATTTTGAGTCCCCGTTGTTGTTCTATCATGTGTAGTTACTCCATTTTTA
>JAAXXA010000338.1 GCA_013334735.1 Bacteroidota bacterium | reverse complement strand
ATCTGTAAAATAATAAAATTCAAAATTAAATCCCCAAAGAATAAATGGAATTAAAATAAAAATTTTAGATAAATATTTATTTCTAATAACTATCAATACCTTACTATTATAATGAATCAAATACGCTAATATTCCTCCTAAAGCCATACAATTAAATTTGGCAGAAGCAAAAAAAAGATTTATAAAATTTGGCACGTTGGAATTTGCAAAATTAGTTCTCTTTATTATAAACAATAATATATGTGGTAAAATAGTATACCCAATTACTATCAAAATTAGAATTAATAATATTTTTGATTTTGCAAATTTTATTAACGATGGCCAAATTAGATAAAATTGTTCTTCGACCCCTATTGACCAAACTGGTGGATTAACTGCCCAACCACAATTCAGAACATGTGCAATATTTGGTAGAATTGTTAAGCACAAAACAACCGTATTTACTTCAGGTTTATAATTAAAAAGAATAACCGAAATGAATAAAACCAAATAATATAAAGGCCATATCCTCAGTATTCTTCTGAGATAAAATTTTTTAATACTAATAGATTTATTAACTATTTGCTCTTGCAGCAATAAAGATGTAATCAAAAACCCACTTATTACAAAAAACAATATAACACCAGTATGCCCAGATGGCATTAAGGAGAAACAATTTGTAATTTTATTAGATTCTTTAACTAATTCAATATGAGATAATACTACTATTAATGCAGCAATGGCCCTTAGAGAATCTAACCCATATATATGTGATTTACTCATAAATTGCTAATAACTTTCCATACAGGAATTATACAAAACCTTATAAAAATTAGAATTTTATTATACAAAAAAGAAGAAAATTGAAAGTGTTTTTTGCTGTTAAAAATTTAATCGAACTTATTTCTTCTTATAAAAATTATTATAAAAGCATCCTTAAAGTTATTTTCCTTTTGCAAACCTACAAGAAAAATTCAAATTTGCAAAGCAATATAAAATTAAAATGTATTTAAAATAAAGTTTAAGAACTTATTCTTTATGTTATACATTAATTTAATTATTTTTGTACTTTAGTTATTTGTAATTGTAATTTAATAAAAACATAATTTTATGGCTATAGAATTTACTGACAGTAATTTTGACGAATTGGTTATTAAATCCAACAAACCTGTAATGGTTGATTTTTGGGCTGAGTGGTGTGGTCCATGCAGAATAATTTCGCCTATTGTTATTGAGCTTGCAACTGAATACGAAGGCAAAGCCATTATCGGGAAAGTTGATGTTGATAATAATCCCGAAATAACATCAAAATATGGTATCCGCAATATACCTACGGTTTTGTTTTTTAAGAATGGTGAGATTGTAGATAAAATTGTTGGAGCTGTTCCAAAGCAAAAGTTTTCTGAAAAAATAGAGGCGCTTTTGAAATAATTTTTTATATAATTTAGGTGGAATAAAATGTCTCATAAGTTGGCAGTCAGCAATAAACAATCAGCAAATATTGCCGACTGGAGATTGCTAACTTATAATGCGGAAATTTATCCCATTTGCAGTATAACTTAACTAAAATAAATTGTATAACCATTTAATCAAGTAATTGGAACAACACATTATTAATAAGGAAATTGATCAATTTGGCAATCTTGAGCTTATTGCAAAGCAGGTTGTTGAAGGTTTTATAACAGGACTTCATAAAAGCCCTTTTCATGGGTTTTCTGTTGAATTTGCGGAACACAGGCTATACAACACGGGAGAATCTACTCGATATATTGACTGGAAACTTTTCGCACGTACCGAAAAACTTTTTGTAAAACGATTTGAGGAAGAAACTAATTTAAGATGTCAAATAATTATTGACAACTCATCTTCAATGTATTACCCTGAAGATAGCACCCCCCAAAAAGGGAAATTCAATAAAATTTCATTTTCAGTATATTGCGCTGCCGCTTTAATATACATTTTAAAAAAACAGCGTGACGCTGTAGGTCTTGGGCTATTTTCAGATGAAATTGAATTACATACTCAAGCCAGATCCAGCACAGTCCATCACAAAATGCTTTTTTCGGAACTAGACAAATTGTTATCTCGCACAAAGACCGAAAGACCACGAAAAACTAACGCTACCGAAGCGTTGCACTTTTTCGCGGAAAACATCCATAAACGTTCACTTATTATTATTTTCAGCGATATGCTGGATAACTCTAAAGTTTCTGCTGAGCTGCTTTCTGCTTTACAGCATCTGCGACACAATAAACACGAGGTAATATTATTTCATGTTGTAGATAAATCAAAAGAATTAGATTTTGAATTCGAAAATCGTCCTTATAAGTTCATCGACCTCGAAACAAACGAAGAAGTAAAACTCCATCCCAACGAAATTAAAGATCATTACCAAAAAACAATGTCTGAATACAAAAACCTGATTAAGCTTAAATGCGGTCAATATAATGTTGATTTTGTTGAAGCTGATATAAACAAAGGTTTCAGATCTGTTTTACTACCTTATTTACTTAAAAGGGAAAAATTGTATTAGTTATATTACATTATTGTTAATCCATCCTTTATTTTGTTCATTATAAATGCGAGTCTATAATTGAAATTAAATATTCTAAGTGTCATATTATCAGTCTCCATAAGCGTAGTCGCTTTTTAAAATCACCCTTCGACTACGCTCAGGGTGATTTAGTAGCCATGGTTCGACTACGCTCACCATGACTGTGTTTTTGATATTTTTATTGTAAAAAAAATCTCAACCCTTGATTCGCATTATAATCTGAAACATATTTTTGTTTTTTATCATAAAAAATATGTCCTTTTCCTTATATTTTTAAATATTTAAAAAAAAATCAAAAAAAATTTGTTTTCAATAAAAACATGTTGTAATTTTGTCCTATTAATTCGATAGGATTTAAAGGTTTAATTTAAAATTAAAAAAACACATTATGAAAACAAAACTTTTAATTGCATTATTTGCATCATTTGTACTCTTAGGGTATAAACCAATTGTAAGCAAATCATACAAAATCGACAAACAAAAAACAGTAATTTCTGTTAGCGGAACATCCTCTCTTCATGACTGGGAAATAAATGTTAAGAATTTTGAAGGAGATCTTTATGTACAATTAGGGGATAATAATATTGAGAGTATAAGTTCTTTGAATATAAATTTCTTTTCAAAAAGTTTTAGTAGTGGAAAAGCCTTGATGGATAGCAAAACAAAAGAATCGTTAAAAGCCGACACTTATCCAATGATAAATTTTAAAATAACCGAAATAAAGGATAAAAAAATAATTAATAAGGTACAACAATTTACAGCAATCGGAAAACTTACGATAGTAGGAGTTACTAAATCAATTAACATAACAGCTTTGAGTACAATAGGAGTAAATGGTGAAATTTACTTTCAGGGTACAAAATCAATTGATATGACCGAATATGGGATAACCCCTCCTACTGCAATGCTTGGCAGCTTAAAAACTGGAAAAGATGTAACAGTTACATTTAAAATATTTTTTCATTAAAATGAACTCAAAAGGCTTAATATCAATATTTTTTGGATTCTTCAGCTTTCATAAAAAACTGATAATTAATTTATTGGTATTACCTATATTATCATTTACCACAAAATATGAAACATATCCCTTACCTTCATTTATTTCGAATTCATTAAATTTAATTATAAGTGTTAAAACAAACATTGAATGTTTTAAATGCGAGTATGCCGCAAAAATGAACGACACTATAAGGGCTTCAGCTAATAATGAAAGTAAGAATTACAAACTTTTGAGTGGGAACTATTTAATTCCGGTAAAGCTTATAGATTGTCATAATAAATTAATGAATAATGATTTACAGAACTTGTTGAATGTTTCAAAATTTCCTCATATTCAAATAAAAATTAAAAATCTTTCAATTAGTAAAAATTCAGGAAACTTGGGGAAAGGAAGCTTTATTGTAATTATTGATGGTATTAACAAAGAGTACGTTGCTTTTTACAAAAACTATTTTAAAGAAAATATTTTAGTTATTGATGGAAATTTATCTATTGATTTAAGTGATTTTAATATTTCTCCTCCATCAAAATTTTTCGGTTTAGTAAAAGTTGACAAAATTTTAGATGTAAATTTTGGTTTAAAATTAAAATTAAATAACTAAACAATTTGAGAAGTTAAAATAATTAAAAATAGTGTTTTTTATCCTATTTTTACT
>JAAXXA010000337.1 GCA_013334735.1 Bacteroidota bacterium | reverse complement strand
CGCTTAGCGTCTTAGCGACTTAGCGAGAAATAAATAATGAAACTCACGCAAAGGCGCAGAGCCGCAAAGAAAAAACGCTTAGCGTCTTAGCGACTTAGCGAGAGATAAAAAATAAAACTCACACAAAGGCTCAGAGTCGCATAGAATAAAAAACCTTAGCGTCATAGCGAGAAAAAAATAAATGAAATCTTGAAACAAAACATACTTTTTATAACGCCCCCATTTACTCAGCCGAATACGCCATATCCGGCTACACCTTATTTGAAAGGCTTTTTGAATACAAAAAATATTCAGTCGAATCAGGTAGATTTGGGAATTGAAGTAATTCTTGAATTGTTTTCTTCAAAAGGATTGAGCAACTTATTTAACAGAATTGAAAAAGAAAAAATTGAATTATCAGAAAATGCTCGCTGTATCGTCAATCTTAAAAAAGAATACATTAATACTATAGATGCCGTTATTAGCTTTTTGCAAGATACTAACCCTACTTTTGCTTATCTTATTTGTAACAGAAATTTTTTACCTGAAACATCAAGATTTTCGCAATGTCAGGATTTGGAATGGCATTTTGGAACTGTTGGCATCAGGGACAAAGGACGATATCTGGCTACACTTTATTTAGAAGATATTTGTGATTTGATTTCGCAAACTGTAGATCCTAACTTTGGATTTAGCAGATATGCCGAGCATTTGGGAAGATCAGCTTCTTCTTTTGATGAAATCGATATTTTGCTGAATAAGCCAAACAGCTTTATTGACGAGTTGTTGATAAAAATATTAAAACAAAAAATAGAATATTTCAAACCAACATTAGTTGCTATTACCATACCTTTTCCCGGAAATTTATTTAGCGCGTTAAAATGCGGTCAGTGGATAAAAAAACATTATCCCGAAACTAAAATAATTTTGGGCGGAGGATACGTAAACACCGAACTAAGGTCGCTTCAGGATGTACGAGTATTTGATTATACAGATTTCATAACACTTGACGATGGTGAACTTCCTATCCTTAAAATTATTGAATATTTAAACAGAGAATGTAATATATATGATTTAAAAAGGACATTTATATTAAACGAAAATAAAGTTACATATATTGATAATTCAAAAGAAAACGATATTACTGCAAAAGATACCGGAACCCCCGATTATTCTGATTTACCATTGAATAAATATATTTCTGTAATTGAAATTGCAAACCCGATGCATCGTTTGTGGAGCGATGGCAGATGGAACAAGCTTACACTTGCACATGGTTGTTATTGGGGTAAATGTTCTTTTTGCGATATTTCGCTTGACTATATTAAGAGATATGAGCCTAATGACGTTGCATTGATATGCGACAGAATTGAAAAAATAATTGAACAAACAAAGCAAAACGGATTTCACTTTGTTGACGAAGCGGCGCCTCCGGCATTATTAAAAGAACTTGCATTGGAAATTATCAAACGAAATATTACAATTGTTTGGTGGACAAATATCCGCTTTGAAAAAAGTTTTACTTACGAACTTTGTCAGTTGCTCAAAAAGTCAGGTTGTATAGCTGTTTCAGGTGGTTTGGAAGTTGCTTCCGATAGGATTCTTAAACTTATTAATAAAGGAATCACTGTAACGCAGGCGGCTAAAGTCGCTTATAATTTTTCGGAATCGGATATTATGGTTCATGCTTATCTGATGTATGGCTTTCCTACACAAACGGCACAGGAAACTATAGATTCCCTTGAAATTGTAAGGCAATTCTTTATGCTGAATTTAATTCAATCGGCATACTGGCATAAATTTACAATGACTGCTCATAGCGCGATAGCTTTAAATCCCGATAAATTTAACGTGGAAATTGAAAAAACGGAAATTGGTACATTTGCCAATAACGACCTTATTCATATTGATAAAAAAGGATGTAATCATGATGCTTTCAGCGATGGATTAAAAAAGTCGCTATTTAATTATATGAATGATCTTAATATTGATATGTCTTTAGATGAATGGTTTGATTTTGACGTTCCAATGACAATAGTTGCCCCCGATTTTATTAAAAATGTTATTGATTTCTCCTGAGAAAAATAATATTTAATTGATTTTTTTATTTTAAAGAAATTAAAAATTTTATGTAGTTTTATATCCACAAAACATATATTTAACCCTAAAAAATATAATCATGAAAACAAAAAATCTGGTTTTTATTCTTTTTCTGGCTTTAACTATTTTTAGTTGTGGTCCCAAAAGGCAATATGAAGCAAAAGAAAAAGCTTTAAAAGATAGTATCTCAAATGAAGAAATATTAAGCGATAGTATCTCTGGTGCTTCTACATACAAAGCTGTTTCTTCCTCCGCAGCTGTTGAAAAAGGAAAAGATTCAACACGTAAATTTATCAGGACTGCCGATTTAAAATTTAAAGTTAAAAATGTAATCAAATCAACATACAATATTGAAGATATAGCCATTAAACATGGTGGATTTGTTACTTACACAAATTTATCAAGCAATATAGGTAATGTAAGAACTTCAGCAGTCTCAGCCGATTCGTCGCTCGAAACAACTTATTATACTGTTATTAATTCAATAACTATTCGTGTACCTAATGTTAAACTTGATACAACACTTAAAGATATTTCCAAACTGATTGTTTTTTTGGATTACAGAACTATCAAGGCTAATGATGTTGCATTTCAAATTTTGGCAAATAATTTAACGCAAAAGAGAATTGCCGGAAATCAGAACCGAATTGTAAATGCTATTGTCAATAAAAGAAGCAGATTAAACGAAACTGCTGCTGCCGAAGATGCATTGCTCAATAAACAAGAACAAGCCGACAATGCAAAAATTTCTAATTTAACATTAAAAGACCAAATACAATTCAGCACAATAAATTTGTTTCTTTATCAAAGAGAATCAATAGTAAGAGAGGTTATTTCTAACAATAAAAATATAAAAGCTTATGAACCCGGTTTTGGAAAAAGTATGCTTGAATCTTTAATATTTGGCTGGGATATTTTTGCTGCATTGATCCTTTTTATAATAAGGCTTTGGGCGATAATTTTGTTTGGAATAATTGCTTTTTTTGCTATTAAAATTTTAGTTAAGAAAAGTAAAAAATAAGTAAAAAATATTTCCTGATTTTACCTTTTTGTTTTTTTAATTTATAAATTTTTCATAAAAAAATAGTTCGGTAGCTTTTTTTATCACGCAGATTTATAATTCACTACAAGCGTACGCAAAGATTTGAATTTTAATACTTTGCGCCTTAACGTCTTGGCGTGAAATATTTAATAAAAACATCGATTATTTTACAATTCAATAAGAAACTTCATCGTATTTACTCCATCAGCATAATCCCATAATTCAGGTTGCTGACTTTTACCAAAAGTTACAGTATCGTTTGTGTAAGATTTTCCTCCAACGATACACTGAATTTTTTCTCTGTTTGCGGAAATGTTATTTAAAACATCAGTAATGTCAGAGTAATATTCATAATTTATAACAGAAATGGGAGAGGCAAAGGATGCGTCATTTTTTAAAAGACAAAATCCTGTATCAATATGCGATATTTGGTTTATCAAAAAAACAGATAAATTATATTCGTAATTATTCATAAACTTATTATGCGTAAAAAGCTTGTCCCTGTACGTTCCTATAGCTTTTTTAAGAACCGTGAAATCATAATTTTGCGGAATATATAACTTATTTACATTTCTACAGCCAAGCCCAAAATACAGAAAAATATCATCACAAAGCGAACGAAGTTCTTCCACGCTTTCTTTGCCTGAAATAATAGCAATACTGGTTCTGCTCTTGCGAATTATATGCGGGTATTTACCAAAATAATATTCAAAATATCGTGATGAATTATTGGAACCTGTTGCAATTACTGCATCAAATGCGGGTAAGCGACCTTCGGTAAAAATAATGTTGTTTTTAATTGAAGGTTCAATTGCAATTAGTTCATTGGCTAACGCTGGAAGCAGGAATTTATCCTGCGAAGAAAGTTTGCCAATAAAAATATTTCCGGAAATAAGCACACTTAAAAAATCGTGAAACCCCACTAGAGGAATGTTGCCTGCCATTATTACAGCAACTTTTTTAGATGCAGTACTTAAAGCCTTGTCGGAGTATGGGCTTAACCATTTTTCTAAATTATCTTTTGACAGTGATGAGGCTATAGCCTTTAAAGAATAAATAATATTTTCTCTTGGAAACCATGGATTATTG
>JAAXXA010000336.1 GCA_013334735.1 Bacteroidota bacterium | reverse complement strand
CTCTTTAAAAAAGATACTATTATTCACGAATAAATTTTACACTTGCGTAATATCAGTTACATGTTATAAATAATTCCAAAAAAATTATTTATAACATGTGTTTTTTTATACCATTGAATTTTTTTTATTTAACTTTGCAATAAATATTAATTTAAAACAAAAAAAATGAAAAAAATCTTCACATTAGTTGTTCTGCTCCTTGTGAGCGGAATTCTTCTTTCACAGGTAAAACAAAGAAATGACGGCAACTTACTTTCGGCAGTCAGAGTTATTAAAGAAATTAATAATATGCCTCCAGTAAATGCCAAATCAATAATTGATTCACTACATTATGACGGTGATCAATATGATGCTATTGGTACAGGCGCCGCAGCAGATATTAGCGTTTATGCATTCTTTCCTGCATCTGTTTTAACAGCTCACAATACACTTGGCAACCACATTTCTTCTGTAAAAATTTACATTAATGGCATTGCAGATGTAACTTCAGCCGAATTACGTTTTTATTCTGATCAGGGTACAACTTTGGTTCGCAGCCAGGCTTTTGTACCCATCGAAGGATGGAACAATGTTGTTTTAACGACTCCTTTAGCAATACCTGCTACTAATCTTTATATTGGTTACCGCATAGTTACTACAGGTGGATATCCTGCCGGTTGCGATGCAGGTCCTGTAAATACAAACGCTAACTGGATTGTTTATGGCGGTACATGGCAACACCTTACTGATCTTAGTTCGTCATTAACATATAACTGGAATATCAGAGCTATGGTGGATGGCGCAGCAATTACTTCTCCTATTGCATCCTGTAATCAGTCTGCATGGGCAGCAGGTTCTTATGTTCCTACTTCAACTTCTGTTAATTCCGGTACTTTCACTCTAACAAATATAGGAGGAGGTACATTAACTTCAGGTGGAATTACAGGTTTGAGCTCTCCTTTTACCACAACTTTTGTTCCTGCTTCCGTTAGTTTAGCTGCAGGCGCATCAACAACTTTTACATTTACTTATAATCCTACAGTCGCCGGCACAACTAATCAAACTGTAGTGATTAATACCAATGGCGGGAATATTTCCCTCAGTTTATCAGGAACTGCTATAACTTGTAATGCAATTAGTTCATATCCATTCACCGAAGGTTTTGAAACTGCTGTTCCTCCTCCATGCTGGACTTCAATTGATGCTGATGGAGATGGCAATAATTGGATGCAACTATCTGAAGTTTCCGTACACGGTGGAACTAATGCTGCTATCTCTGCTTCATATAATGGCACTGCTTTAACACCGGATAATTATTTAATTACTCCCCGTTTTAATATTAATAATTCACAATTAGTTTTTAAATACTGGGTAGCAACAGAAGCTTATGATTATCCCGCTGAAAATTATTCTATAATGGTATCTACTACCGGAACAGCGCCTGCTAATTTTACTGAAGTATTCAGTGAAACACTTACCGTTGCCGACACTGCATGGTCGGAAAGAACAATTCCTTTATCAACTTATAACGGAAACATTTATATTGCATTCAGGCACCATGATGTTACTGATATGGTACTTATGAAAATTGATGATGTTTCTCTTGATATGGGAACTTCAATAAATGAAAATCAATTCGAGAATAATATAAATGTATTTCCTAACCCTGTTAAAGAATCTTTAAATATTGTTTCAAACGAAAAAGTTATTTCAGTTAATATAATGAATATTATGGGACAGCTTGTTGAATCAGAGATGCCAAATAGCGCTGTGTTTACAGTTAATACATCTAATCTTGAAACAGGTGTTTACTTTGTAAAGTTGCAAACTGCGAAAGGAATAATATTAAAGAAGTTTAATAAGTCAGAATAATAACAGAATAATACAATTATTGAAAAAGGGGAGTAAGAAAATTATTCCCCTTTTTTTTATTTTTGGGAATAGATATTTTCGATAAAAAATTTACTGAAAAATATATAAGAAAAAGCAAATATTTTATTTTATTTTTTTATCTTTGCGAATAAATATACTATAAACTAAATTTTAAAAACAAATGAAAAAATTTACATTATTACTTGTGATTGCTTTATCAATAGGCATTGTTAGCGCACAAAATCAAAGAATTGGCAATGGAAATAAAATCCATCCAAAAGTAAAAACAGGCATTGCCTTAAATAAAAAAAGTTCTAATCAATCTCATTATTCAAAAACAAAAGCAAATTATTTTTCTGAAAATTTTGATGGAACTACTTTCCCCCCTACAGGTTGGACTACACAGGTTTTACTTACTGCAAAAACCTGGAAAGCAGGTAATGCTTATTATTCTGACATTAATCCTTCAGATGTAAAATCTGCAATTTGCCCTTATTCTTTACCCTCTGAAACTCAGAATGAATGGTTGAAAACTCCTTCAATTACCGGAACTTCTTCAGCTACAAATTTGTTCTTGAAATTTTGGGCAGGATTTAGCTACGATTATTTACCTTCAGGTGGAGCAGGAAACCCCGGAGCAACTTTAATATGTAAAATTTCTACGGATGGTGGAACAACATGGACAGAATTATGGGACGCTGACGATACCCCTGCCTTTACAGATTGGTTATGGAGAGAAGTTGCTATTGATTTAAGTGCTTATAAAGCAGCTCCTTTTATGTTAGCTTGGCAAGTAAGTGGCGCTGATGGTGATTTAATGGGTCTTGATGACATAAAAATTGTAAATGTTTCTGCAAATGATTGTGGTGTTACTCTTATTACTACTCCCAAAACACAATGTAGTTTAACAAATCAGGAACAGGTTACTATTGAAGTTAAAAATTATGGAACAGAATCATTATCCGATATCCCTGTGAATTATATAATGAACAACGGAACTGTTGTTACTGATACTATTCCCGGACCACTTGATTCAGCTGAAACAGTATCTTTTACTTTTGATACTAAGGTAGATGCTTCTACTACTGATGTTCTTGATTCAATAATAGCTTTTACAACTCTTGCAGTTGATGGTGATCTTACAAATGATACTTCATCTTTTCATTATTTCATGAATTTAGAACCTAAAACAGCTCCTTATAATAATACATTTGATACTTATGCTGATATGTTAGGAATGGCTGTTGTTGATGCAAATGCCGATGGTTCATCATGGGGAATTGCAGATAGCATTGGAGTTGATCAATCCGCTGCTGCATATTATTATTATAATTCATCTAATGCAGGTGATGACTGGTTATTTTCTACTTGCATTGATTTAGCAGCAGGTGTTTATGATTTAGACTTTATGCAACAAATTGCAAGTTCAGAGTATCCTGAAAAGCTTGAAGTTAAAATTGGAACATCAAATACTGCTGCCGGTATGACAATAAATGTATTGGCTCCAACTGTTATCGAAGATACTGTTTTTACTTTGTCGCATAATACAGTTACTATTGCAACCGCAGGTACTTACTACGTAGGTTTTCATGTTGTTAGTGACGCTGACATGTATGCTTTATTTATTGATAACTTAAATATTGCAATATCTTCATCAATAAATGAAAATGAAACAGAAAACCAAATTAATGTATATCCTAATCCTGCAAAAGAATCCATAAACATTGAATCAACCGATAAAGTTGTGTCGGTTAAAATAATGAATGTTATGGGACAGCTTGTTGAAGCAGGAATGCCAAATAGTACTATGTTCAAAGTAAACACATCCAATCTTAATTCGGGAGTTTATTTTGTACAAATCCAAACTGCAAAAGGAACAATTGTTAAGAAGATTAATATTTCCGAATAATTTACTGATTTTATATACACGTTCTTAACAGCTTTCTGACTGCAAAGATAATTAGAACGTGTTATCCCGACCTGTCCCGACTTGTCGGTGATAGGAACAAAATAATATTTTTTGCAAACTTATTCCGTATCGGTATAATTAATAAAACGGGCTGTATCAAAACATAGATGCAGCCCGTTTATATTTTTAAGAAATCTAATATTTCTGTTTGCCTGATAGCTGAATTATTCTTTCATGTATTGAAATATATCATCTTATTAAAAAAATAAATTTTTACTAAAAAAAATAATAATAATTGTATTTAATAAATAAAAAAACATATATTTGCATCTGTAAATAATAAAAAATAAATACATAATTATTAACTAAACACTTAAAAAAATGAAAAAAGTTTACATGTTATTATCAGCGTTATTGATTGCTTCAATAACTTTTGCGCAAATTAATTCAAACACTAAATTATCAGTTG
>JAAXXA010000335.1 GCA_013334735.1 Bacteroidota bacterium | reverse complement strand
TGCCTTTATACTTTTTTGCATTCATAAAATGCGACAATTTATCCCGTTTTTAGTATAAAGGCATACGGGATAAGGTTATAAGGTTATAAGGGTATAAGGGTATAAGGGTATAAGGAATAGCAGGTTATACCACATACCCTTATAACCTATACCTGAAACCCAAATATAATAATTTAACCTGCGCAAAGTATAATGTGAATCAAGTAACAAATAAAAATTTTTGCAATGTTGCTAAAGTATTAAGGTACATTAAGTTATTGTAGTTATTAGTCTTTGTTTTCCTTAGTTAAGTTTTGTGCCTTTAAGTCTTAATAGCTCTATATTAAACAGTTAAAAAATTTCAACCTTATTTCGTATTATTAATGTTATGTAACGTACTTTTGTTTTTTATAAGAATACTGTTATTTTTGCACTTTATTATAAATTAAAACCACAGATGGAAAATAAAAAAGTTTTGAAAGGTGGGGAATTCATTTTAATAGAATCAAAGGCTTCTGACACTTTTATTCCCGAAGAATTTAACGAAGAGCAAAAGATGATTTCGGATATGTGCGGGGATTTTCTTGATAAAGAAGTTCTTCCTTTTCTTGATAAAATTGACACAACTGAGCCTGGCTTGATGAAAAGCCTCATAAATAAATCAGGGGAACTGGGGCTTTTAGGAATATCAGTTCCTGAAGAATATGGCGGTTTTGGACAGTCGTTCGTTACATCTATGATAGCATCAGATATTCTGGGAGCCGGTTATTCTTATGCTGTCGCTTATTCTGCGCACACAGGAATAGGTACATTACCAATTTTATATTATGGCACCGAAGAACAAAAACAAAAATACCTTCCCAAACTTGCTTCAGGCGAATTTGCAGGCGCATATTGCCTTACAGAACCTAATGCCGGTTCAGATGCTAATTCGGGTAAAACAAGAGCAGTCCTTTCAGCAGATGGAACAAAATACATTTTGAATGGTCAGAAAATGTGGATTACAAATGGCGGATTTGCTGATGTACTTACTGTTTTTGCAAAAATTGACAATGATAAAATATTAAGCGCATTTATTGTTGAAAGAAATTTTCCGGGTGTATCTTTTAATCCTGAAGAAAAGAAAATGGGAATAAAAGGTTCATCAACTGTTCAGATTTTTTTTAACGATTGCGAAGTACCTGTTGAAAATCTTCTTGGCAAAAGAGGCGAAGGTTTCAGAATAGCTCTTAATATATTACATATCGGACGTATTAAGCTTGGCGCTAATGTTCTCGGCGCAGGCAGAAGAGCAATAATGCACTCTGTTAATTATGCAAACGAACGTAAACAGTTTGGTGCATTTCTCTCTAATTTCGGAGCGATCAAATATAAATTAGCCGAGCAATCAATCAGGCAATTTGTGGCTGAAGCTGCTGTATATCGCACAAGTAAATATGTGGATGATAAAATAAAAATGTACATGGCAGATGGAATGCCTAAAATTCAGGCATATATTGAAGCTCTTGGTGAATATGCTATGGAAGCGGCTATTTTAAAAGTATATGGTTCCGAAACGCTCGATTATATTGCTGATGAAGCTTTACAGATACACGGCGGTATGGGCTTTTCTGCTGAAATGCCTGTTGAACGTGCTTATCGCGATTCACGTATAAACCGGATTTTTGAGGGTACAAACGAAATTAACCGACTTGTTGCATGTGATATGTTTTTGAAACAAGCAAAAAAGGCTGACTCTGAAATATTTACTCTTTCCAAGAAAATTTATGAGCAATTAGGTACTGTTGAAAATATTGTTCCCACTGCTACAGATTACTTCGGAAAGAAACATTTTTATCTCGGTAATTTAAAGAAAGCTTGTGTTTTGATGCTTGGCAAAGCTTATGAAGCTGTTGGTAAGCAATATTCCAGTGAGCAGGAAATAATGATGGCCATTTCGGATATGCTTATTCAACTTTATGTTGCTGAATCAGTTGTTTTACGTGTTGAAAAACTCGAAAATCTAAAATCTTCCGAAGAGTATATTATTTATAAAGATATTTGCGATGTGTTTGTATATGAGGCATCAGCAAAAATTTATAAATCTGCAATAGATGCTCTTAACTCTTTTGCTTCAGGTGACGAATTTGTTAAAATACAAAACGGAATTCGCGGTTTTACAACCATAGAGCCTGTTAATATTAAAGAAGCAAGAAGAAGAGTAGCCGGCAAATTGATTGAAGATAACGACTATAAATTTTAAATTTTACAGGTTCTTAGTAGGTTTGCAATAATCAAAACTAATTAGAACCTGTGATACTGAGCATTACGGTTTGCGGATTTACGCAAACAGGAATAGTCGAAGTAAGTTTTCATAATAATTCTAAATTCGCTCTCTTTTTTTTGAGAGCGTTTTTTTTAGTATTAGCTTGTAGTATTATTCGCTTACTTTTTTTGTTTTAAAAGTGCTCATGAGTCGCTACGCTAAGTTCACAAATTTTCTAAAATTTCTCTAAAACTCCTGATGATCTTGTCATTTCGAGTGTTAACGAGAAATCTTTTATATAGGATCAATTAGATTTCTCCTATCGTCGAAATGACAAATGTATTGAGTTATAGAGAAATATATAAATTATTCAGGTTAGAAAGTACTAAATGAAAAATTTGTCAGAAAAATCCGGATTATCCCGAAAACTTGGACTTTTTACAGCCATCATGGTAGTAATTTGTTCAATGATCGGCTCCGGTGTGTTCAAGAAAATTGCTCCTATGGCAGCAACTCTTTATTCTCCAAGTTTGGTTATGTTGTGCTGGTTTGTTGCAGGATCTGTTACCTTATTTGGCGCGTTAAGTTTTTCAGGACTTTCAAAAATAAATAATGAAGCGGGCGGGCAATATCAATATTTGAAAATAATTTTCGGAAAGTTTTTTTCATTTTTATACGGTTGGACTGCTTTTGCTGTGATACAGTCTGCCTCAATTGCTTCTATTGCATATATTTTTGGACAATCGTTTGGAAATTTGGTTAATTTGCCGCATTTATCCCCTGAATGGAGTCAAATAAACCTGTTTGGTTACATTTTCCCCTTTGATAATATAGGAGTGAAATTAGTAACAATAATAACCATTGTCATAATTACCCTTATAAATTACTTTGGAGTGGAATATGGCGGTTTTACTGTAAACTTTTTTACCATTGCCAAAATGCTTGGAATATTAATTCTTATACTTTTTGGATTATCTTTTTCACAAGGATCAATGGAGAATGTCAGTCAGGTATCTCAAAATTATAACACTTTAGCTCATCAGGATCTGTGGCAGATAATATCAGTGTTTTTTGCTGCAATGATTAGCGCTTTCTGGGCTTTTGACGGCTGGGCTAACATAACTTTTTTAGCAGGAGAAGTGCATAATCCAAAAAAAAATCTTCCTATTGCTATTATTGGTGGTGTGTTAGCTGTAACAGCTATTTACCTTTTGATAAACTTCACATATCTTTATGTAATGCCTGTGGATTCTTATATTGCAATAAGCAAAAATCCAAATTCGATAGCAGCAACCGAACTTGCCAAATATGTTATCGGACCTGCCGGTTTTGTTGTTGTATCGTTACTGATTATGATTTCTACATTCGGCACAACCAACAGTAGCATCATGTCATCTTCAAGGATATACTTTGCAATGGCAAAAGAAGGCATGTTCTTTAAATCGATGGCAACAACTCATAAAAAACATAAAACTCCTCATGTTTCTCTTGCTGTTCAATGTGTGTGGGCTTGTGTGCTTGTAATTTCAGGCACCTTCGACCAACTTACCGATATGCTGATATTTGCCGCTTTTATTTTTTACGGAGCAGGAGCTTTAGGATTATTTGTACTTAAAATTAAAGGTTTGTATCCTGAAAAAGTATTTGGATACCCTGTTTTTCCTGCATTATTTATAATATTCTGTGTATTTATTATAATAAGCTCCTTTATCCAGCGACCATTAGAAAGCTTTACAGGTGTGGGTTTGGTATTGATTGGAGTACCTGTTTATTTTTATATGAAGAAAAAGAAGATTTAGAATTTGCAAATATTATTTTTATAAAAGGAAACTCTTGTAATGACGGGACAACATTACATTTGTAGTTTTTTAAAAAGGACATTGAGCGGAGTCGAAATGCCCTTAACATAATTAACGCGAAGCTTCTGGCTGTTGCCTTTGAGTTTTTTTCTTCGTTGTTTTGAGTTAATTTAAGTTTTTGCATTTTTTTTGGGCGTGCCCCTTTGGGT
>JAAXXA010000334.1 GCA_013334735.1 Bacteroidota bacterium | reverse complement strand
AAATTGCGTAGTGGTTTGGTTGTGCATTCATTAGACTAAAAAAAAAATTTTTACAAAAAATGGTTGTTCATATTGAACAACCATTTTTTTTTATTATCTTTTATAGTCACTCAGAGCAGTTTGCCATCATGAGGAGCGGAGCGTCTCGAAGGATAGGAAAGTGTCGAAGAGTGGCTGTTCGGTCAACTTCGACTAGCTTATCCTTCCCATTCTGACGGTATTAAATATAAAAAAGTAAAATTTAACCGGACAATAGTAAAATAATATATGCGAATCAAGGGTTGAAGTTAAATATTCTAAGTGTTTTATTATCAATCGCACTGAGAGTAGTCGCTTTTAAGGTCACCCTGAGCGAAGTCGAAGGGTAATCTGGTGGTCATGGTTCGCACTTCGACTACGCTCAGTGTGACAGCTCACCATAACTACGTTTTTATGTTTTTTAATTACAAAAATAATTTATTCAACCCTTGATTTTCATAAAATATAAAAAAAAGCCAGATCAAATTTGACCCGGCTTTTTTAAAGATTTAAAATTTAAGTCTTAATATTTTATTATTTTCTCAACTTTAACAAAATCCTGTCCTTTTATTTTTAAGAAATAAATTCCTTTTGGAAGAGCTGATAAGTCAACTTGTTCAATATTTTTATTGCTGAAATATTTACTTAATACAACCTGACTGTTCACATTATATATAAATATTTCTTTCTCGCTATTTTTATTAAAAAGAGATTCGATATTTATAACATCATTGGTTGGATTAGGATATATTGTTAAAGTATTTCCGTTATTATCCAATTGTGCAATTCCAACATTACTTAATAAGTATGAATCTGAAGTAGCGGTACATCCGTTTGTATCTGCAGTAACTACTGTGTAGCTTCCATTTTCTGTAGGAATATAAAAATAATTATTAGCATTGGATATAATATTTGTATTCAGATACCATTGATAAGAAGCCGCATTGCTTGATTTTAATGAATCATTTGCAAAGCTTATTGTAGGAACAACTGGAATATATACTATAACATTAATTTGTGCTGTAGCGGCGCACAAAGCAGTATTAGTAACTGTTACAGTATATGGAGTAGTATTTAATGGAATAACAGTAGTTGTAGCTGTATTATCTCCGCTACTCCAGAAATATGAGCCGTCTCCGGATGCCGAAAGAGTAATGCTATTACCCTTGCATACGCTTGTGTCGTTACCTACTGTAATTGTTGGTGGATCATTAACTGTAACAATAACCTGATCTGTGCTTAAACATGTACCACTCGAAACTGTAAGAGTATATGTTGTAGTAACGATAGGTGAAGCTACAGGATTTGAAATATTAGCATTATCTAAACTTGCTGAATTCGACCATGCGTAGTTTCCTCCACCTGTACCTTCAAGCATTACACTAAAACCTTTGCAAATGGTTTTTGCATCACCGGCTTCTGCTGTTAAGGAATTAACTATATTTACATCAACAGTATCTTTTGCTACACATGTACCGGTAGTTCCTGTTACAATATATTGTTCAGCTCCTGTGGGTGTTGCAATAGGATTAGCAATATCGCTATTATTTAATGTTGCTGATGGAGTCCATGAATATGATGTTGCTCCGCTGGCATTAAGCTGAACATTACCTCCTAAACAGACATTCTTATCTGCTCCGGCTTTTACAAAACAATAAGTAAACGCTTGTGAAGTAGCTATACAACCGTTTGTAGCAGTAATTTCAACTTTGTATAATCCGCTTATTGCAGGTACATAACTTATATCTGTTGCATCTGGTATTAAAACATCGTTCAGGTACCATTGATATGTTGATGCCACATTTGTATATAAAGTATCACCATTTTTATAAATATTAGGTAAAGGATAATCTAGTATTGTAACATCTCTAGTATATGTAGCGGAATTGCCACATCCATTTGTCATCGCTAATGTAACTGTATATGTTCCCGAAGCGGTATAATGATGTGTAACAATGCTGTTAGTTGTTGTAAAAGTACTTTCATCACCGAAATTCCATTCGTAATTTACTCCTCCTGTTCCGAGAAAGGTAACATCTTCACAACTGTAAATAGAACCACTGTTAGCTATATCTAATTTCCCGTCAACAGCTTGACTGCCGCCAATTACAACATTAAGAGAATCAGAAGCGCTTCTGCCACAGTTGTTATAATATGTTAGCTTAATTTTAAAAGTACCGTTAGTACTGTAAGCATGATTAGCTAAGTCGTAAGTTCCTTCGGGTGTAACTAATTGAGTTGTTTGAGATGTAGTAAACCCATCACCGAAATCGAATAAATATGATGCCCCGCCGTATGTATATACAATTATTTGATCATTTACACAAGCAGTGTTTGCTGTAACGCCCCAGTTACCGTTGCCGTTTTCGCTATGTGATAAATATGGTGTTATTGTATCGGAAATAATTATGTTTGAAAAAACCGTGGTATCATTTCCGCAGTTGTTTGTAATTTTAAGAGAGATGGTTTTATTTCCTATTGTTGTATATGAATGTAACGGATTTGAAAGAATTGAAGTTATGCCATCTCCAAAACTCCACAAATAATTGCTTCCATTTTCATTTGTCGAAAAACTTACCATGTCGTTAGGGCAGGCATAAGGCATATTATTTATTTGAGGATTACCTTGATAACCATTTCCTGTACTTCCAATATTAACAATTTGACTTAATGTAGTGTCGTTTCCACAACCGTTTGTTAATTTAACTGATAAATTAAATGTGCCTACTTCATTATAGGAATGTTCCGGTTCTGCTATTATTGAAGAGTCTCCATCGCCAAAATACCATAAATATGAAGAAAACTGATTCTGTAATTTAAAACGGAATACATCATAAGGACAAGCTGAAAAGTTTGTAGAACCATTATCGGTGTATATATTAAGGTTGTTATAAGAAGAGAATGTTAAATTATTTACAACATTTATAGTGTCAATTTTTGTTTTTGAATGCCCGCATATATTTGTTACAGTCAAACTAACCGGATATTTCCCTGTTAATGAATAATTATGAGTCGGATTTGGTAAACTGGAAGTGTTATTAGTTCCTGAATTTGGGTCGCCAAATGTCCACACACATGAAAAAGCATCATGATTATTCATACCAAAACTTGCATTTTCGTTAGGGCATACAAATCTGTTATACCAGAAATCAGCATTAGGTTTTGCAGTATTGCTTACAAAAATTGATCGTTCAACTGAATCTAACCCGCACTGAGTGTTAGCAACTAATTTAACATTATATGTTCCCTGAGCTGCAAAAGTATGTTGAGTATTATTTTCATTTGATGTATTATTTATTCCGGAATTAGGATCACCAAAATTCCAAACAGTACTATTTGATTGTGGCCATACGCCAAAAAATACGGTTTCGTTAATACATGCAGAATCGGTACTTACATTCATATTAATTTGTCCGCCAATAGATACATTAATATTCCCATTTCCTAAAAATTGACTGGTACTATTAAAAACTTGTAAATTCACCCAATAATTCCCTCCATGATAATAAGTATGCGTGGTTACATTAGTTGATGTATTAGCATTTTGTCCATCTCCAAAAAACCAATAGAAATTAGTTGCTTCAGGTGGAGCTTCCGCAGTAAAAGTTATTGTTTGAGGAAAGCAACCGTTAGGGTTGTAATTTGACAAATTGATATTCACCATTTGTTGAGAAAATGATGATAATGCGAAAAATGTCAAAATAACTGCTAATAAATTAATAGTAATTTTTCTTGTTTTCATAAATTTATTTTATTTAATTATGTGATTATTTTTTTTTTAAGACACAAATTTAATAAAATTATTTTTAATAATTGTTAAATTATTTTTAATAATTGTTAAAAATGAATGTCCGCTCGCGTACTTAAAAACCATTTTTTTGATTCCGAAAGCCCAAAATTGAGTTTATTTAATCTTCTGCCTCTCACTCTCTTTTGACTACTATCATTTCGAATCCCACTTTTTTTACTGGAGAGGAATTTCTTTTTCCCTTATGCCTTGTCCCATATACCTTATGGCTTACATGAGCTTGCCGAAGTGAACACATTTGATATTAAATAATATTCTGTTAGAAATAATGATATTAATTTTTAAAATATATTTATTTATCTTTATACCTTTGAAAATTCTTAAATTAGTACCAATTAAATTTTAGTTAAAATACTTATAAATATGAGAAAAAAAATTGTAGCAGGCAACTGGAAGATGAACAAAA